>NZ_JACARN010000068.1:0-121432 GCF_013386605.1 Pseudomonas sp. IPO3749
AAGCCCGCTCACCACAAGGGCCTGTCACTTCAGCCCCCTCTGCGCTTCAAGTACAAACACCCAGCGGCTGAGGGGCGGTACATACCCTAAGTCCAGCACATCAAAAACCACCCAACCCCGAGTCCTCACTGAGAGCGCTTGAACGGTTTGGCTGGGAAAAATAGCGAATCCTTTACTGATCGAAAAGAGTTCATGCGGGGCATTGCCCGTGTAAGGCGGCCGTGGGTCGCCCAGGAGGGCAACCTGGAGGTTCCCTGCCACATCAGGAAGGCTTAAATTCAGCGTTTCGCCGGTCGCCAAACGACCAACGACCACACCGTCAGCGAGGATCGCAAGCAGGCCATTTCTTCCAAGGGCATTGGCGAAAAAGCCGTCCTTCCTGTGAATGGTAATGTCCATAAAGCTCGCCTCAAGAGGTTTATTTCAACGCAGGATCGCCTGGGTTGAGCGCTTTCCAGCCCTGCATTACAACCTGCGCCTTGGGCTCCTGACCGTTTTCCAGGTAGTACTGGATCAACGACAGCCGCGCATTGCGGTGATACGGCTGGCGCTTGAGCAGGTTTTCCAATTGCTGGCAGGCTTCGTCGACACGGGCGCTGTCATGCAACGCCACCGCCAGCACAAAGGTGAACTGGCCGTTGGCAGGCTCCAGGCGGGCGGCGTTGCGCAGGTGGGGCATGGCTTTTGCCGTCTCGCCCGAGCGAATCAGCATCAAGCCTTGGGTGTGCTGTAACAGTGCGGTGTCTGGGTGCCGGGCCAACTCATCAGCAATCAGGCCGCGTGCTTCTGGCGTACGGCCGTTGGCTTCCAACCACTGCGCCAGGGTGACCAGCGCCGGGAAGAAATCCGGGTCGCGCAGCAGCGCGGTGCGCAATTGCGCTTCCACTTTGTCGCCACGGCCGCTGGCCTGGTAGAGCATCGCCAGGTTGAGGTTGGCTTCGGCACGTTCGAGCAGACTTGATTGCACCTGTTCATATTCAGCAATGGCGCTGTCCCAGGCGGGGCCCTGGCCGGGCACGCTCAACAGGTCCCGCGCGACAATGATCCGCACGGCGCGCACGGGATCCCTGAGCAAGGGCGCGTAAAGGGTGACGCGTTCCGCTGGCGGCAGCAGGGCGCTGACGGCACGCACGGCACTTTCCCGCACTTGCGGGGCAGGGTGGAGGAGGTCCTTGGTCGCCAGTATCAACGCCTGTTCACTGGGATAGTTGGGCAGTTCGACCAACAGCGTCGCGCGTTGGATGGCCGGTAGGTTGCTGCGAGCCAGTTGGTCATACAACGCCTGGGACGCACCGGCTTGGCCGCCGCGAATCAACACCATGCTCTCGGCGTAAGTCGGTGCTTTCAGCACGTCCCGTGCCCCGGCAGGGATGCTGAAGCTGTGGTCATGACGCAAGTCGTTGCCCATATAGACCTTGCCTGGCATATGGCAGTCAACGCAGAACGAGCCCGGTTTACCGGTGTGTTCAGGGGAGTCGTAGTTTTTGGCCTGTAGCCCGCGCCCATCCACTGTGGTGATCGAAGTTTTGCCGGCGGTGTTATGGCATTGCAGGCACACCGCATTGCCTGGCGCCTTGAGTTCATTGCTGTGGGGGTTATGGCAGTTGCTGCAACGCACGCCTTTCTCGGCCATTTTACTTTGGGCGAAGGAGCCGTGTTCGAACACCTCATCCTTGATCTTGCCGTCCAGGGCATACAGCTCACGGGTCAGCACGCTGGGCAGGTAGTCGTCCATCAGGCGTTTACCCACGGTAAAGCCATCGCCCAGGGGCGCACGGCGTGCATGGCAGCGGGCGCAGGTTTCCAGTTCGACGGTGGCGTCCTTGTCTTTGAGGTCCACGGCAAAGCCTGCGTGCAGCAGGTCGCCCTTTTTCGCCGCCCATTGCAGGTGGTTGGACGCCGGGCCGTGGCACGCCTGGCAGCCGACACCGAGGCTGTTCCATTGGCTGTCGAAGGTGTTGTTCTGCGCATCGAAATTGCGCTTGTAGCCCGTGGTGTGGCATTCCACGCACATGAAGTTGGCGTTCTGGCTGGGTTTGCTCCAGTGCAGCGGGTTCTTGAAGTTCACGCCCTGGCCGGGATACAGGTGAAACCAGCGGTTCTGTTGGGTATCCCAAGCCACGCCAAGGGCTTGCAGGCGACCGCCGCCGACGTCGATCAGGTATTGCTGTAACGGTGCGATGCCAAAGGTGTAGGCCACCTTGAAATCGGCCACCTTGCCGTCGCTGCCTGGTGTGTTGACCCAGAACTCATCGCCTCGGCGGAAGAACCGCGTGGTCTCACCTTCGCCGGTAAAGCTCGCATCGTTGAAGTCCGCCGGCACGGTCTGCGGCGTGGCCAATTGCATCGCCAGTTGATGGTGCGAGCCCTGCCAATCCTTGGCCTGGGCTTGGTGGCAGCCTTGACACTGTTGCTCATCGACCAGGGTGGCCGGGGGCATGACCACCGGCTTGGCGATCACTACCGGCGGCGGCAACCGAGGCGTACTGGCCTGCAGGAAGAACCAGATCCCGGTCATGGCCAACAACAGCAACACAATCAAAACGGGGTACAGATAACGACGGGGTGATTCACGGTGGGGCGCAGCGTGTTGTTTTTTGGGCCTGGGCATTCCGACTTCCGTTGTCTTGATGCGTGGACGCTCTATTGGCGCGCTTAAGCTCTGTGCAGCTTTGACGCTGGGGGCTGGTCTGTCAAACAGGCCGCGCAAATGAGGTTAATTCCCCAGGATTGGCTATACCTACAGCTCACTGTTTCGATGATGATCGCCAGGGAGTTCAATAATGAAACTAAGGCTAATGATCAGCACGCTGTGCGTGGCGTCGGTCGCCATGGCAGGTTGTGCCAGCAAGGTCACTTCACCGGACGAGTACTCCGGCTTTCTCTCGGACTACAGCCAACTCAAGGAAGCCCAGTCGCCTTCGGGAGCCGAGGTGATGCGTTGGGTTGATCCCAAGCTGGACCTCAGCCGCTACCACGCGGTGTTCGTCGAACCGACGCAGTTCTACCCCAAGCCCCAGGCCACGGCGAAAATCCCGGAAAGCACCCTGAACGGCATCAACACCTATTACAACCAGGCGCTCAAGCGTGAGTTGGAAAAATCCCTGCCCCTGGCCAATGCACCTGGGCCGGGTGTGATCGTGGTGCGGGCGGCGATCACGGCCGTGAGCAGCAAGACCGAGGGCCTTGCTCCGTATGAATACATCCCTGTCGCCCTGGTCGTCGCGACGGTCAGCACCGCGTCCGGCCATCGTGACCAGGAAACCACCTTGGGCACAGAGGCGCAGTTCCTCGACGGCGCCAGTGGCAAGGTGCTTGCCCAAGTGGTGCGCAAAGGCACCGGGAAGCCGCTATCGAACGAGGCCCAGGTGATGAAGGCCGATGACGTGAAAGGTGTGATCGATGGCTGGGCGTCGGACTTGCATCAGTCCTACGTCAAGCTCAAACACTAGGCCGTCCGGAAAGGGAGAGGGCCTATGTGCCCTCACCACCGCTTCACTGACCGCCAAACCAACGGAAATAAGGATTGGCGCCGTCTGCGCGTATGACCTCTCGCATCTCCCGGCTCCAGGCATCCCGATCACCGTTATAGGCGTGCAGGCTGGCGCGGTAGAACTGCATCAGGCGCTGTTGTTCGGTCGTCAACGTTCGGGCGAAGGTCTCATCCGCATGGATCAGCGGCACGGGCACGCGCAGATCGAGCAAGGCCGGCAATACGCGGGTGATTTCCTTGCTGCGCACCCACGGCGCGTACTCGATGCGCGGTTGATCGTCGGTGACCGGCAACGTATCCCCGGCAAATCGTTCAAGGCCCTTGCGATCAGTGACCCAGGTTGCCAGCAGAGTCGCCGCCGAATCGATACCAACGTCCGCCAGGGCGCTGCGCACGCCCGGTTCCTCAAATCGTTGGTGTATGCGTTGTGCATCCAGGGTGATCGGCTCCAGGGAGCCCACCAGCAGCATCTCATGGAACTCGCTGGTCCACAGCGACGCGTACGGGAACACGTTGAGGAAGCTGCGCACCAAGGCGCGGGAGTCGTCGATGTTTTGCGTCGGCAGCGGCAGCCATTGGGCGAGCAAGCCGTTTTTCTCGAGGCGCGTGGCCGCTAATTCGTAGAAGTCCTGGGAATACAGATTTACCACACCGGCAGCGGAGGGCGGCGGGGGTTCCAGGGTGATCAGGTCATAGGCTTGCGGGTTGCGCAGCAGTTCCTGGCGACCGTCGCGCAAGCGCAAGTCGATGCCTGGATCGCTGGCGGCATTGAAGTTGCCTTTGAACAAGGGGGCGGCTTGCACCACCGCTGGCAGGAGTTCAGCGACCACCCGATGTTCCAGGCCTGGATAGCGCAATAGCGCACCCGCCGTGATGCCGGTGCCGAAGCCGATCACCAGCGCAGACTTGGGCTCGGCGTTGTGAATCAGCAGCGGCAACAGCGCCTGGATCCGCATATAACGCAACGATGGCATGGCGTCGCCGGTGTTGGAGATGCCCTGGATATACAGACGCTGAAACGCCCGCGCTCCTTGGCCCTGGGTAACGACTGCCACCGTCGCGCCACGGCCTTCCTGGTAAAACGCCAGGCTGGCGTTGCGCGCACCGGGTAGCAATTTGGCCAGGCGATCCTCTGGGGTCAACAGTGCTATCGCCAGCGACACCAGCCCCAGTGCAATCACCGCCTGCCGCCGTCCTTTTTTAACACCCTGGCCACGGCGTACCGCCAGGTACCCCACGACGCCAGCCACCACAGCCAACACTCCCAAGGTCCGTACCAACCCCAACCACGGGATCAACACGAACCCGCACAGCATCACCCCGATAATCCCGCCCAAGGTGTTGAAGGCCACCACCGCGCCGACGTCACGGCCGACATGCCGATTGCCCACACTCAAGCGCAACGCCACGGGAAACGCCGCGCCCAGAAGCAAGGTCGGCACAAATACGATGCACAACGCCGCCACTGCAAAACGTGCGCTCATCCCCGGCAGCTCGCTTGCGCCCAGGCCCAGCACCAGCGCTTCAGCCTGGGTTTGCAACAGCACCAACCAGCGCCCCAACAGGGCGATTTCCAGCAGCGCCACCAAGCCTGCGCCCGCGATCAGCAGGCCGAATACACCCCAGGGATCGCGAAGACGTTCTACACGACCTGACATCAACTGGCTGCCGATGAACAAGCCGGTCAGGTAGGTGGCAAGTACCACGGCGAACGCATACGTGCGGGTACTCATGAATTGCACGATGGACTGCGACCACACCACTTCATAACCGAGGGCAACGCCACCGGCGATGGCGTACAGCACCAATGCCAGTCGTGCCGGGTGCATGGGGCGCGGCTGTGCGATCTCAACAGGCGCTTGATGACGCACCGCCAACACTGCCCCCACCGCAGCAAGCAGATTCAGCATAGCCGCCATCATCGCGCTGCCGCGCACGCCAAACTGGGCAATCAATACAAACGCCGTGAGCAACGTCCCGACAATCGCCCCGGCGGTGTTGGCCGCGTAGAGGCGCCCACCCGCCTGGCTCAAACCCTTGGCGTCGATACCCAACGAGCGCACCAGTACCGGCAACGTGCCGCCCATCAACACCGCCGGCAGCCCGACCAGGGCAAACGGCAACGCCCAGGCCAGCAGGCCAATGCGTTGTTCCAACCAGGCAAACGGTTCGGCCGCCACGCCCAGGGCGAGCGTCGCGCCCACCCCGAGCAGGGCAACCAATAATTCCAGACCTGCATACAACAACAGCGGCCGCGCGAAGCGGTCCGCCAAACGTCCGAACAGCCAGCCGCCGAATGCCAGCCCGGCAAAAAACGCGCTGATGCCCGCAGTAATTGCATACACCTCGACGCCTACCACCAGGGACAGCTGCTTGATCCACAGCACCTGATACACCAAGGCCGCACCGCCGGAGAGGAACAGGAGGAGGGCGGGGATCAGGATGGGCAGGACAGCCGTGCGCACGACGACTGTGTTGGCGAAACGTGAAGACATGAGGATGACCTTGAACACTGAATCCAGGGGATGTACTCGGTCCAAATGTGGGAGCGGGCAAGCCCACTCCCACACTGGTCCTGTGTTGTTGTAGTTATGACGCGGGGGCTGCTTTCATCTTCTCTTCAATTTTTTTGTCTACCGCTTCACGAATCTGGTCGATGCTGAAGCTCGGCGGTTTCTGGCTCGGCGGGTAGTCGATGAAGGTCTGCAGGAACTTCGCTGCCTTGGTCACTGCTACTGCTCCCAGGTAGACGTTCTTCGTGGTCCAGTCATAATACTGGTCGGAAACCACGTCCGCTCGCTCATACGGGTCCATCCTCAAGTTAAAGATTTTCGGTACCCGCAGTTGCACGAATGGCTCGCTCCACACCCGGAAACCACCGGGCTGGCGTTGCTCGGCGAATACCACTTTCCAGTTGTCGAACCGCATCGAGACCAGCATGCCGTCGTCATTGAAGTAGTAGAACTCGCTACGTGCGCCTTTAGGCTGCTGGCCGGTCAGATAGGGCAGTTGGTTGTAGCCGTCCAGGTGCACCTTGAAGTTGGTGCCGCCCGTGGTGGGTGCCCAGCCTTTGAGCAACTTGTCCTTCACGTCGGCGTCACCCGCTGCGGCCAACAGGGTCGGGAACCAGTCCATGCCCGAGACCATCTCGTTGGAAACTTCACCCTGCTTGATCTTGCCCGGCCAACGGATGATCGCCGGTACCCGATACGCACCTTCCCAGTTGGAGTCCTTTTCGTTGCGGAACGGCGTGGTCGCCGCGTCCGGCCAGGAGAACTGGTTGGGCCCGTTGTCGGTGGTGTACACCACGATGGTGTTGTCGGCGATCTTCAGGTCGTCGAGGGTTTGCAGGAGTTTGCCCACATCACCGTCGTGCTCCAGCATGCCGTCGGCGTATTCGTTGCCGGGCATGCCGCTCTGGCCCTTGATCGAGTCACGCACATGGGTGAACACGTGCATGCGCGTGGTGTTCATCCACACGAAGAACGGCTTGTTGGCTTCGGCTTGTTTCTTGATGAAGGCCTGGGCCGCGGCGGTGGTTTCATCGTCGATGGTTTCCATGCGCTTGGTGGTCAAGGCGCCGGTATCTTCGATCTTGCCGTCGGCAAAGCTGTGAATCACGCCACGGGGGGTGTTGGCCTTGACGAATTCCACGTCGTCCTTGGGCCAGTAGGGACGTTCGGGTTCTTCTTCGGCGTTGAGGTGGTAGAGGTTACCGAAGAACTCGTCAAAACCGTGGTTGGTAGGTAGGTATTCATCCCGATCACCCAAGTGGTTCTTGCCGAATTGTCCGGTGGAGTAACCCAGGGACTTGAGCGCCTGGGCGATGGTGATATCACGTTTTTGCAGACCTACTGGGGCGCCCGGAATACCCACCTTCGACAGACCCGTGCGCAACGGCGTCTGGCCGGTGATGAAGGACGAACGCCCGGCGGTGCAGCTGTTCTCCGCGTAGTAGTCGGTGAACATCATGCCTTCTTTGGCGATACGGTCGATATTCGGGGTCTTGTAGCCAACCACGCCCATGGAATAGGCGCTGATATTGGTTTGCCCGATGTCATCGCCGAAGATCACCAGGATATTCGGCTTTTCGGCCGCCCAGGCAGATGCCGAGGCGCCGATCACCGAAACCGCCACCAGGGCGAGTTTCGGCAGCCACTTACGTATGCGAGTCATAAGACTTGCTCCTTTTAGGGCTTGAGTCGCATTGCCTGCGACCAACGTTTTTAACAGTCCATCGCGACGTCTTTTCTTATTGCACCTTCACTTGCACAGCTGGATCGAACGGATAGATACGGCCCCAGTCGCGTGCCATATCCACCACGGTCCACTGCTGTTGCTTGGCCAGGTCCAGTGCCTTGTCCAGGCGCCCCACCTGAGAATTGCGGTCGTAGGCCCATTCGCGCTGGGCATCGGTGTGGTGCACCAGGCCCATCAAGCGTTTGCCAGGGCCGGCGGCGGTCCATTGCAGCATTTGCAGGTCGCCGTCGGAGTTGCCGAAGGCCAGGATCGGTCGACGCCCGATGATGGCGTCGATGCTTTCGGGTTTGCCTGGGCCGTCATCGTTGTGTGCCAGCTTGGCGGTGCGCAGCACCTGCGGCTTGCCGTCCTTGAGCTGGTATTGGGTGACGAAGTTGGAGCCGATCACCTGCTCGGGCGGCACGCCGTACACCTCTTCGGCAAAGGCGCGCATGAAGGCGGTGTCGCCCCCGGAGACGATGTAGGTCTTGAATTGCTGGCTGCGCAGGTAGTCGAGCATTTCCAGCATGGGCTGGTAGATCATTTGGTCGAACGGCTTGCCGGTCTTGGGGTGACGGGCCTGCTTGAGCCAGTTCCTGGCGTTGTCGATAAAGGCTTCGGTGCTGACCCCAGTGTGGGTGGCGCCGATGATTTTCAACAAGCCGTCCATGCCAGCAGCGGCAAGGGCCTTGTGGTCGCCTTCGAGCACGGCCTGGAAGGGCTGCGTGGTTTTCCATTCCGGATGCTGCGGGGCCAGGCGCTTGACCTCGTCAAAGGCGAACAGCACTTCAAAGTACGCCGGTTGTTCGGTCCACAGCGTGCCGTCATTGTCGAACACGGCGATGCGTTCGGCGGGCTTCACGTAGTCCTTGGAGCCTTCGGCGGTCACCGCCTGGACGAACTCGATGATCTGTTTTTTGTTCGGGCCTTCGTTCCATGACGGCAGCGGATCGGCCGCCAGGGCAGGCAGGCTCAGGAGGAGGAGAAGGGGCAGGGCAGAACGCAGCGACGTCATGGGAAGTCCTTTTCGTGACGAGGGTTCAGTGGAACCAAGCGTAGTTGACGACAGGCCCAGCGCAATGCTGGCCATGCCTTTCGCCACAATGACCGCAGGCGGGGCCATAGGGCGCGGATCAGATAAGCCGCCAGCACCAGCACGACGATGGCCGCCATCCATCCCAGCAAATGCCGCGACAGCTGCCAGCGTGCGTGCTGCCCGAGCGCCTTGAGGTCGTCGGTGACGGAAAAGGTCGGCGTGTAGGCGCTGGTGGCCTGGGCCACAAATGTCAGTGCGGGTAACTGCGCGATTTGCAGGCGATGGTTGCGGCTGTCCCACCATTTAAGCTGGAGGGCGGGCAGGGTGTAATGGCCGCCCTTTTCCACGCGATACACCAGATGATCGATGCGTTGGCCACCGGTGAGGGTGCCGCGTCCGTCATCCAGGTTGCTGATGGCAGGCGCCTGCGGGTATCGGCGAAGCCCGCGGACGTCAGCTGCAACAGGCGACGGCAGTGACAGCCCTGGCGTGTTATCGGCTTGCAGGGTCACTGTCCGCGTCAGGCTGTCGCCAACCTTGAGATCGCCGGCCGCAAGGGTCTGGCTCAGGCGTAAACCGCTGGCGACCAGCACGGGTTCACCGGGCGCAAACCCAGGTGGCTGAGTGGCCTCAAAGGTCAGCGGCGCACTCTGCGCACTCAACGGCGCGCTGGCCTGGCCCGGCTGGGCACTTACCGTCAGCGCGGGCACGCTGAAGCGTAGCGCCGTGGTCGGCGTGATCAGGTAGGCGTAGCGCATCCCGTAGAAGGTTTGCCCGTCGATCACCTGTGTGGTGTGCTCGGCCTCGCCCCCCGGTTGCTGTACGCGTGCTCCCGCCAATTTCAGGTCCGGCAACGTCGCGGCGGCGGTGAACCAGGTATCCGTCAGCACATCCACCTGCACCTGAAACTGCTCGCCCACGACGACTGATGCACCGGGGATCAGTTGCGCGTTCACCCGTAATTGCGGTTCGGCCGCCCATAACGGCCCTGACAACAACAGCAACACGCCCCAGTAGCGCTTCATGGCCGCGCCTCCTGGTCTTGCAGGCTGAATTTGCGGCGCAGGAAGTTGGCCGGTGACGTGGTCAGGTTCTGCAACCACAGTGCGTCATTATTTGCCTGCTGGGTCTGGATCGCTTTGCTCTGCCCCTTGCCTGGTGCTTTATCGAACTTGATCTCATCCGGCTTGACCTGCGGCGTGTTGTTCGCCGCGCTTTCGGTGTCTTTTTTCAGCGCAATCGCCAGGGCCAGGTTGGCCGTGGCTTCAGGGAAGACGGGTTGCAACTGCAAGGCCTGTTGATAGGCCGCGATGGCGTCATCGAACTTGAAGCGACGTACATGGATGTTGCCCAGATAGAACGCTGCTTGCGCGGTGTTCATGGCGGCGAAGGTGGTTTGGGCCAGGTCGTAATCGGCGGCGTTGTAGGCGGCGATGCCTTTCCAGTAAGGGTCGACGAAGAGCGCGGCGGCCTGCGGGTAATGATGGTGCTCGAAGGCCCAGCGGCCTTGCTGGTCGGGCGTCATGAACGGATTGGCCTCGGCTTGCGTCGGCGGTAGCAGCAGGCCGAGCAACACCACTGCCGTCCAGTTCAGGCTCCAGCCCTTGCGCACACTGAACAACGCCAACAGCAGTAACGGCCAGCACAGCCAATAGCCAGCGTCTTTCCATTGCAACAGGCGTTGCTGCTCGTCGACGTTCTGGAAGTGCTGCTGGGCGTGCAGTTCGATCCAGTCCAGATCATCGTCATTCAGGGTCAGGCTGCCCAGCGGCGCCTCCAGGGCCGAGGCCAATGGTTTGAGCGTGGGACTGCTGCCGAGGGCCAGGATCAGGATCTGCAGCGCGTTGTCCTTGAGGGCGGGCAGTTGGGCGACATCGGCGCCATCCGTCACCAGCAGCAAGGTGCCGGGCGATTGCTGCAACAGGCGCTTGGCCTGATCGATCACGCCGGCTACATCCTTGCCGCTCTTGCTGATCAAGTCGGTGCCCAATGCCTGAATGAAGGTATCGAGCAAGGCCGGATCATCGGTCGGCGGCAACACCAGATGGGCGCTGCCGGCGTAGACCAGCAACGCGGTGCGCGCGCCTTTGCGGCGCTCGACCAGGTCATGCAGCTTGTGTTTCGCGGCGGTGAGGCGCGTGGGCGGCACATCGGCGGTGTCCATGGACGCTGACAGGTCCATGGCGATGATCAGCGGTGCACGGTTCTCCAGGAAATCCGGGCGGTCCTGCTGCCAGGTCGGGCCCGCCGCGGCGAAGGCACCGACGACCAGCAGCGCACTCACTAAATGCAGCGGGCGCAGGCGATGGCGATCGGTCGGCGTAAGCAGTAAATGCGGCAACAGGTGCGGGGCGATCGTGCCGCGCAGGCGGCGCTGCAGATCACGGCTGCGCTGCCACACCCACGGCAGCAGCACGCCCAAAATCGTCAATAACAGCCAGGCAGGACGCAGAAAGTGGAAGTCACTGAAGTCCATCAGCACGCTCCCGTTTCCATCGATGCGGCCACAACGCAGCGATCAAGTGATACACCACCAACACGATCAGCGCGGTACACAGCGGCCACCAGAACAGGTCGCGCTTGGGCTGATGGCTGAGGGTTTTCACCTGATGCGGTGTGATCTTGTCGAGCGTGGCGTAGACCTGATCCAGACTGTCGCGGTCTTCGGCACGGAAATAACGCCCACCCGTGGCGCTGGCAATGTCTTGCAAGGCGTTGAGGTTGACCTTGGCTTCGCCGCTGGCCTGCGGGTCGCCGATGCCGATGGTGTGGATGATCACACCCTTGGCAGCGGCCATGTCGGCGGCGTGGTCCGGCGTGATTGCACTGCTGGTGTCATTGCCATCGGTGAGCAGGATCAGCACTTTTTCCGGTTCATGGGCCTGGTCCAGCAGCTTGAGGCCAAGGCCAATGGCGTCGCCGATAGCGGTGTTCGGCCCGGCCATGCCTATGCCGCTGTCGTCCAATAACAGCGATAGGCTGGCATGGTCGAGGGTCAAGGGGGCCTGGGGGTAGGCGCCGCTGCCGAACAGGATCAGGCCTATACGGTCGTTCTTGCGCTGCTGGATAAAGCCATGCACCACCTGTTTGACGGCGGCCAGGCGGTCGATCTTGTGGCCGTTGGCGTCGGTAAAATCCTCGGTTTCCATGGATTGGGAGATATCGATGGCCAGCATCAGGTCGCGCACCGGTTGTTGGCGTTCGATGGGTTTTTCCACCCAGACCGGCCGGGCGACCGCCAGCACCAGCAACGCCCACACCAGCAGATTGAGCAGCAACTGGCTGCGATGAGTCCGGGCGCTGCGGGTAGACGCTTCACCGACCGCCTGGCGCATGCCGCCAAAAAACGGCACGCGCACCGCACTGCGCGCTTCGCGATACACCGGCAGGTAGCGGTAGGCCAACCACGGCAGCGGCAGCATCAATAGCAGCCAGGGATAGTCAAGCTGCCACATGGTGTTGCTCCACCCAGGCCTTGCACTGGGCCAACAGCTGCGGGTCCTGCGACGCAGTGCCGTAGGCCATCTGGGCCAGCCGTTGAGCGAGGTCGTCGGGAATCGGACCTCTGGCGTGGCGTTGCAGGAAGGCTTGCCACTCGGCGCCACGCAAGGTCGGGATACGTTGCTGTTCCTCCAAGGGAAGCGGCATCGACAGCGCGACACGCTTGAGCAATTCGGGCAACTCGCGCAGGTCTTCCAAGGTGTCCAGACGCACCAGCGCTTCGCGCCGGTAGGCATCACGTCGCCAGCGCAACCATTTGCGGCCTGCCAGCACCAACAGCGCCAGCACCACAACGCCCAGCAACACGCCCCAGCCCCAGGTCTGCGGCCAGTAACTGACCGGCGCAGGCAAGCTCAACTCCGTGAGTTGCTCGATGCTTGGCACGTGGCTGCTCACCGACGTTTCCCCAGTTCACTGCGCAACTGATCGGCGGCGGGCAGGGCGGTGCTGATCATCAAGAGTGGCACCTGGCTGCGGCGCAACAGGGTGGCGACATCCTTCAAGCGTCCGCCGATAAAATCCCCCAGGGGTTGGCGCACCTGGCGCTGGTCCACCGCCAGTTCCACCTGCAACTGGCCTTGGGTGACCCGCAGCTGTCCACGGCTGGGCACGTTGAGTGCCAAAGGGTCATACACTTGAAACGCGATCACGTCGTTGTGCGCTGACAGTTGCTGCATCAGTTGCAAGGTACGCGGCCCGGCGCCGGCAAAATCGCTGACCAGGCAGATCAGGTGATCGTGGCCCGCCACCGCCAGGCACTGCTGCAAGACTGTGTCCAACTGGCCGTCGCCTTCATGGTCAGGGTTCCTCGCCGTCAACGCCGCATTTTGCTGAGCGATGCAGCTGCACAAGGCTTCCACGCGTTTGCGGCTGCGCAAGGGCGCGACACTGTCGACACGCTGGTCGTTGAACACCAGGCCGCCGACACGATCCCCGGCGTTGAACACCATCCACGCCGCCAGCGCGCCCAACTCTGCGGCAATGGCAGATTTGAAGCTGCGCACCGAGCCGAAAAACATCGACATGCGCTGGTCCACTACGATCAGCGCCGGGCGGTCGCGCTCTTCGGTAAAGGTGCGCACCACCGGTTTGCCGGTGCGCAGCGAGGCGCGCCAATCCAGATGACGCAGGTCATCGCCCGGCTGGTAGCGGCGCAACTCATCGAAATTCAGGCCTCGGCCGCGCAGGCGTGACGCATGGTTGCCCGCCAGGATGCTGCCTTGGGGCTGACGCGCGACAAAGCTCAGGTCGCGGGCCTGGAACTGCAAGGCTATCAATTGCGCCAGGCTGACGTAGACAAACCCGTCGGCGTTCATGCGGGAATCGCTACTTTGCTGAGCAGCCGGTCAAGCACCTGATCAGCCGACACGCCATCCGCCACCGCGTCATAGCTCAATTGCAGGCGATGGCGCAGCACCGGATGGGCGACAGCCTGCACGTTGTCCGGCGTGACAAAGGCCTGGCCTTGCAACCAGGCATCGGCCCGCGCGCAGCGGTCCAGGCCAATGCCGCCGCGAGGGCTGGCGCCGAGGCTGATCCAGCGCGCCAGGTCGGCGTCGTAGTCGGCGGGGTGGCGGGTGGCGTTGATGATGTCGATCAGGTAACGGTCGATAGCCGGCGACACCTGGATCGCGCTGACTTCCTGGCGTGCGGCAAAAATCACCTCCTGCGCCAAGGTAAAGCCTTGGACCGTTTGGGTAACGGCCGCCTGTTCTTCTTCGCGCAACAGGCGCAACACCTGGCTTTCGTTGGCGGCGCTGGGGTAGTCCAGCAACAGCTTCATCACAAAGCGGTCCATCTGGGCTTCCGGCAATGGGTAAGTGCCTTCCTGCTCGATGGGGTTTTGCGTGGCCACCACGATAAACAGCTGCGGCAGCGGGTGACTGGCGCCGGCCACGGTGATTTGTCGTTCTTCCATGGCTTCCAGCAACGCCGCCTGGACCTTGGCCGGTGCGCGGTTGATTTCATCGGCGAGGATCAGGTTGCCGAACAGCGGGCCGGGCTGGAAACGGATCTGGTTCTGGCCGTCGACCTGATGCAGTACTTCGGCGCCGGTGATGTCCGAGGGCAGCAGGTCCGGGGTGAACTGGATGCGACTCATCTTGGCGTCCAGGTGCCGGGCCAAGGCCTTGACCGTGCGGGTCTTGGCCAGTCCCGGCAGGCTCTCCAGCAACAGGTGGCCGTTGGCGAGCAGGCCGAGCAGGATCTGGCGGATCACCTGGTCCTGGCCCAGCACGCTTTCGGCCATGCTGGCTTGCAAGGCGTTCAAATCGTTGAGTGCGGTCATGGCACACCTCGTTCACAGCATGAAAGTAGGGATCACCGGGATAAATGAAAGACGGAAGTTCCAGCGACTGCTGATCAGGTCGTCGGCGTGAATCACCGAGTACTGCACTTCACCGGAAATCCGCACCGGCAACTTGCCGAAATTGACGATGCGCCCGGCGCCGATGCCGATGGGGAAGTTGACCTTGTTGCCGTTTTCGGCCTTCCAGTTCACGGTGATATTGGGCGTCATGCCCACCCGCCACTGGCCGGGGCCGGGAATCGCGCGCTGGATGAAGTACTGGATGTTGGTCAGGCTCACGTCCTTGCGCTGGGCGTCGCCGCCCACCGACCACCAGTGCTGGGGAAAGAGGCCGAGCGTCCAGTCTTCGCCCAAGTACGCCGCGACAAACGCCGGGCCCAGGGCGTATTTTCCGGTGCCCAGTACGTCTTTTTCGGCGGTGGGGAACATCGCCGTCGGGCCAAACCCCCAGACCATCTTGCCGCCGTTGGCAAAGCGCACCGGTTGCTTGGGCGAGAACACGCCCACATAGGCCAGGTCGCCAAAGCCCGAGGTGCGGTCGAATGGATCGTTGACCACCGACGGGAAGTCGCGGTCTGTCAGCACGCCGTAGGGACTCATGCCGATCAGGTTGCCCGCCTTGGCGTTGACCGGCGCACTCACATAACTCACCGGCAGGCGGTTGATCAGGTTCCAGTCCTCGCCCAGGGCAATCGGGAAGGTCGGCATGAAGCTGTATTTGCCCAAGTAACGCGTGCCGTTACTGTGCGGGCCTTTGAGGGCGCTGTAGTCGAACTGGTTGAACAACAGCACCAGGTTGCCCACCGGGTTGTCCATCAGCTTGGCGATTTGTTCGGTCGAGGGGTCGCAACCGGCCTTGACCACTTGCTTGAGGTCAATGTCGAAGTCCTGTTGCAGGCGATGGCAGGTTTCGGGATCAGCTTTGGTCGCGTTCGACGTGCTGCCTAGCTCCGGCAACCCGGCGGCTGATACGCCGCAGCTGGCAAGAATGCCCACGGCGCAAAACCCATGCATACGTGCACGTGAAATCATGGCGTCATCCATCCTTGTATCGGCCTGATATCAGGGGGTTACGTGCCCGGCCTAACCCTGTCGCGGCCGGGCACGTGGTGTTACTTGAGCGGGGTCAAGGGTGGCAGTTTCCATTGACCATTACCGACCTCAGGCTTGGGCAGGTAAATGCGCAATACCGCGTAGAACGGGCCCGGTGGGGCCGGCAACCAGTTGCTCTGTTCGGCTTTCGGTGGCTCGTGGTGCTGCAGGGCCAAGGTCAGGCCGCCATCGGCATCACGCTTGAGGTTAGGCAGCATCCGCGAGTTGATCAGGTAGCGTTTCTTGTGATTGGGCACCAGCAGCTTGGTTTTGGCGTCGTACATGGTCAGCGACCAGAACGCGTCGGCAGGCGGCAGTTGGTCCTTGGCAAAGTGCACGGTGTAGCTGTGGCGTGCGCCATTGGCCGGCTTGCCTTCGCTGTCGACGAAGTAGCTGAGATACGCGGCTTCATCGGTGGAGTTGCCGAAAATACCCATGTCGGCACCGGCGTAGCGGTACAGGTAGTTGTTTTTCAGGCGATCCCGGCTGCCGAACAGGTCACCGCTGCTGACTTGGTGGGTGTCGACCTTGTCCTTCTTGAACGCCGCAAACTCAGCGCGCGCATCGGAGATGCCGTCTTCCAGGGCTTTGCGTTGTTCGGCGGTCAAGTCCTTGAGCTTGAACGGCGCACCGGGGGCTATACCGATCTTGGCGAAACGCGCCAGCAGGTCTTTTTCGCTGTCCTGGGGCGCGGCGAAGGTCAGCATGAAGTTCAGGTAGCGGAACAGCTGCGGGCCTTCGGTCATGGACGCCATCGGCTTGGGCCATTCGATCTTGGGCGCCTTGGCCGGCGCGGCCTGCTTCACATAACTGCTCAGCGCCTGGACTTTGTAGCCGCTCTGGATCTGCTTGACCTTGCCCAGGTCTTTGTCGTCGAACAACTGCGTGCGGTACAGGGCATAGGCGATATTGCTTTCACTGTAGACCACGCGATCCACGTCCACGGGCTGCTGACCCTTCCAGTCCGGGCCTGCGATCATGTAATGGCCGCCGTTGTTGCCGGTACTGCGGGTGCCCAGGTAGGCGAAGTTCTGCGTGTACAGGTCGATCAACTGCACCGAGTAGTAGCGGTTGTCCTCGATCTTGGGCAGGGTCAGCACCAGGGGTTCGCGACGCAGGTCCATCCAGACGAAAGAGTAGGGCGTGTCGGAGTTGGGTGTGACGAACGCCGTGTCCTTGGGGGTGAACACTTGCGCGGTGTTGCCGATCTGGTTGAACGGCGCCTTGAAGTTGGCACCGCCCTTGTCAACGGCCTGGGTGTAGAGCGTCTTGTACATTTCCACCACCGGAAAGCCATACAGATAGGCTTCCTTGGCAATCGCCCGGGCCTCGCTCGGAGTGGCCGTGAAGTCGGCCCAGGCGCCGGTACTCATGAGTATCGAGAGGCTCGCCAACAGCAGGCGCGTCGGTTTTCCAATCATGTTGTTGCGTCCTTCCAGAGATCTTTTTTGAGGGCGTGGGATGAAACCGCCGAGTTAACCGGTTTATTTGCCGAACGTCACGTTAATCCCTGCGAACAAGGTGAACTGGGGCAAGCCGTCACCTTTGCGCGCTACCGTCCATTGTGGCTCGACAAAGGCATTGACGATGTTGCTCCCGGCTTTCCAGGCCTTGCCCGCGCCAAACCCGATGGGAATGTAGTGGGTGTCGTTCTTCAAATCGAAGGTCCAAGTGCCCGTGGAACGCAGGTACCAGCCTTTCGGCAGGTTATGAATGATAAACGGCTGGAAAGTTGCACTCTCGACGTGCGGGCGGTCGCGATCGCCGGCAAATGAGCTTTGGTATTGCACCAGCGCGCCCAATAATCCCCTGGGCGAAGCGTCGATGGCGATTGCCGCCAGGCCGGCCTGCCATTTGCCGGTGCCCAGTTCGTCATGTTCGGCGGTGGGGGCGGTGATTTGCGGACCAATGCCCAACTGCACGCCGTCGGTCTTGAGCAGGAAGATATCGAACAGGTTCAGGTCGCCAATGCCTGTGCTGTAGCCGGTATGTGGATCGGGGCGGGTGCTGAGGGGGAGTGTGGCGCGCAGCAGTTGCGGCACGCCGATGAAATCTGACGGTGCAATCGGCAGGGTGCCGCGCAACAACAGGTCATTGGTGTGGGCGTTGCTGTCGTACAGGCGTGGCGTGTAGTAGTCCTGCAGGTTGGCGCCTGGCGCGAGGTTCAGGGGGTTATTGCTCTTGTTGGCCGTCTCGGCGTTATCCGCCAAAGCTGGCAGTGCGAAAACAGCCAGCATCAATGCCGACGCGTACGGTGACCCGAACATGTGCGCTCCCCCATACCTGGGTGACTATCCCTTCTGATTAATACCTGTAGGGCATGTCGGTTGAAGCTAGCAGCTAAATCCAGGCGCGCTAGCCATCCAAACGAATTAGTTGCGTAGGGCGGGATGTTTCAGACGTGTGCAAAAGGCCGCAAATAGCCGCCCTGGCTGGGCGGCCATGCACAAAAGAGGGGTCAGGCGGTGGGCAGCATCGATTTGACTTTGTCGCGTAATTGATCGATCGAGAACGGTTTGGCGATCACCTGCATGCCGGCAGGCACGTCGATATTTTCGGCATAACCGCTGGCGAACAGAATGGGCAGTGCGGGGCGCAACTCGCGCACTTTGGTTGCCAATTGCTTGCCGTCCATGTCCGGCAGGCCGACGTCGGTCATCATCAGGTCGATCACCTGAGCGGCGTTTTGCACCACTGCCAGCGCTTCTTCAGCATCGGCAGCCTCCAAGACACTGAATTCCAACTCCTCCAGGACATCGACGATCAGCATGCGCACGATGGCATCGTCTTCGACGACAAGGATGGTGGAGGTGACTGCGGACATAATATGGAATTCCCAAAAAAGGCGAGGTTTACACGCGGCCGTTCTGACAGGCCTCTTCCTTGAGTAAGCGCGCACTCATGACAAGTTCCCGCGGGCCGTAAAAACAATGCGATAGAAAAGACTAGGGAGAATAGCCTGTTCTTTTGTAGGAATCAGTACAAAACCGTTCCAGAAAAATGGTCTTGGCTGCCACTTTGGGGCAAACTCCCGGTTTTTCCACACTTGGCCAAGGCATGCCCATGACCCCTGCGTCGTCCGTCGATGAAAAGAGCTTTCGTAACCTCCTGAGCCGAAACGTCGCGCTGCCCTTGGGCGTGGGCGTGCTCAGTGCGGTGTTTTTCGTCTGCCTGATCACCTACCTGTTGACGGTGATCCAGTGGGTCGAACACACCGATCGGGTGATCAATAACCTCAATGAGTCGTCCAAGCTGACGGTGGACCTTGAGACCGGCATGCGCGGTTTCCTGATCACCGGTGACGAGCATTTCCTCGACCCTTACGAAGTGGCCAAGCCGCGAATCATTGCCGATTTGCGTAATTTGCAGGAGCTGGTGGCCGACAATCCGCAGCAAGTGGATCGTCTAAAGCGCCTGGAAGCCCTGCAAATCGAGTGGAACAAATACGCCCAGTCGATGATTGATATGCAGCGTGAGAGCGGTGACTACCGCAGCGCAGTCAAGGCGGGACGTGGCAAGCGCCTGACGGACGAGATCCGCAAGGAATACGACGACGCGGTGGCGATGGAACAGCAGTTCCGCATCACCCGCAATGAAGAAGTCACCCGCACTACCGTGATCAGCGTCACCCTGTACCTGGCATTTGTGCTCGGCCTGAGTGGTTTTCTGGCATACATTGGGCGTAAGCATTTAATTGCATTATCAGAGAGTTACAGCGCAAGCCTCGCGTCACAACAGAAGATTGCACGGCGCCTGGAGCAACAAGCGTGGTTGCGTAACGGCCAGACTGAACTGGCAGAACAAGTGCTCGGCCAGCTCACGCTGAACATGCTGGGCCGCAACATCCTGCAATTCTTTGCCCAGTACATGGGCTCAGCCGTCGCCGCGCTGTACGTGCGTGAAGAGCACGGCGGGCTCAAACGTGTCGCCACTTATGGTTTCTCCCGCGAGCAGGAGCAGAAGGAACAGTCGATCTACAGCGACGAGGGCATCGTTGGGCAAGCAGCCCAGCTGGATCGCCTGATTCGCCTGGACGATGTGCCGGTGGACTACTTCAAGGTCAGCTCCGGCCTGGGCGAAGGTCCGACCCGCAGCGTGCTGGTGATGCCGACCAGTGACGATGACCGCGTCAACGGTGTGATCGAACTGGGCTTCCTGCGTCCTCTGGAAGAACGTGACGTCGAGCTGCTGGAGCTGATCGCCGGGAATATCGGCACCTCCATCGAAGCCGCCCGCTATCGCCAGCGCCTGCAGGAAGTGCTGGCCGAGACTCAGCAGCTCAACGAAGAGCTGCAAGTGCAGCAAGAAGAACTCAAGACCGCCAACGAAGAACTCGAAGAACAGTCGCGCATCCTCAAGGAATCCCAGGCCCACCTGGAAACCCAACAGGCCGAGCTGGAACAGACCAACGAGCAGTTGGCCGAACAGACCGAAACCCTGGCCCAGCAGCGCGACGCCATGGACCGCAAGAACGCTGAACTCAGCCAGGCGCAGCTCGAACTGGAAGACCGTGCCGACGAGTTGCAACGTTCCAGCAAGTACAAGTCCGAATTCCTCGCCAACATGTCCCACGAGCTGCGCACACCGCTGAACAGCTCGCTGATCCTGGCCAAATTGCTGGCGGAGAACCCCCAGGAAAACCTCAGCGCCGAACAGGTCAAGTTTGCCGAGTCGATCTATTCTGCCGGCAATGACCTGCTCAACCTGATCAACGACATCCTGGATATCTCCAAGGTCGAGGCCGGCAAGCTGGAAATGCGTCCGGAAAACTCCAGCGTGGCACGCCTGGTTGACGGCCTGCGCGGCATGTTCGAGCCGCTGGCGGCGGATCGCAAGCTGGGCTTCCAGGTGGAAGTGCAGGAAGGCGCGCCGGGTATGCTGTTCACCGATCGCCAGCGCCTGGAGCAGATCCTCAAGAACTTGTTGTCCAACGCGGTCAAGTTCACCGAACAGGGCGACGTCAGCCTGTCGGTGTCCCGTGCACCGGGGGAGGGCATTGCCTTTACCGTACGCGATTCCGGCATCGGTATTGCGCCGGACCAGCAGGAAAGCATCTTCGAAGCCTTCCGCCAGGCAGACGGCACCACCAACCGTCGTTACGGCGGCACCGGCCTCGGCCTGTCGATTTCCCGCGACCTGGCGACCCTGCTGGGAGGCTATATCAGCGTGACCAGCGAGCCAGGCAAAGGCAGTATTTTCACGCTGGTCCTGCCGGAACAGTATGTCGAGCGCGAAGAAGACGCTGCCCCCATCGAGCAGCCGCGCCAAGTCGTGGTGGCGCCTGCGCCGACGCCCGTGAAGGTGTCGCCATTGCCAGTGGCCGACACCCAGCAGATCCCGCGCTTTGCCGACGACCGCGACAAGGCACCGTTCACCACGCGCTGCATCCTGGTGGTGGAAGACGAGCCGAACTTTGCCCGCATCCTCTTCGACCTGGCCCACGAGCTGGGCTACAACTGCCTGGTGGCCCACGGCGCGGACGAAGGCTACAGCCTGGCCGAAGAATACGTCCCCGACGCGATCCTGCTGGACATGCGCCTGCCGGACCATTCCGGGCTGACGGTGCTGCAACGCCTGAAAGAGCACGCCAACACCCGGCATATCCCGGTGCATGTGATTTCCGTGGAAGACCGCGTCGAAGCCGCCATGCACATGGGCGCCATTGGTTATGCGGTCAAACCGACCACCCGCGAAGAACTCAAGGACGTGTTTGCGCGCCTGGAAGCCAAGCTGACCCAGAAGGTCAAGCGTGTGCTGCTGGTGGAAGACGATGACCTGCAGCGCGACAGCATTGCCCGCCTGATCGGCGACGATGACATCGAGATCACCGACGTCGGCTACGCCCAGGCCGCCTTGGACCTGCTGCGTACGAATATCTACGACTGCATGATCATCGACCTCAAGCTGCCAGACATGCTCGGCAACGAGCTGCTCAAGCGCATGGCGACGGAAGATATCTGCTCGTTCCCACCGGTGATCGTCTACACCGGGCGCAACCTGACCCGCGATGAAGAGGCCGAGCTGCGCAAGTATTCGCGCTCGATCATCATCAAGGGCGCCCGCTCGCCGGAGCGCCTGCTGGATGAAGTCACACTCTTTCTGCACAAAGTCGAATCCCAGCTGTCCCATGACCGCCAGAAGATGCTCAAGACCGCGCGCAGCCGCGACAAGGTCTTCGAGGGGCGTAAAATCCTGCTGGTGGACGACGATGTACGCAACATCTTCGCCCTGACCAGCGCCCTGGAGCACAAAGGCGCCGTGGTGGTGATCGGGCGTAATGGCCGTGAAGCCATCGACAAACTCAATGAAGTCGACGATATCGACCTGGTGCTGATGGACGTGATGATGCCGGAAATGGACGGTTACGAGGCCACTGCCTTGATCCGCCAGGACCCGCGCTGGAAGAAGCTGCCGATCATTGCGGTGACGGCCAAGGCCATGAAGGACGATCAGGAGCGCTGCCTCGCGGCCGGTTCCAACGATTACCTGGCCAAGCCGATCGATCTGGACCGTCTGTTCTCACTGATTCGCGTCTGGTTGCCAAAGATGGAACGCATTTAAGTGGAGCGAAGTTTTTTGGAAAAAAGCAGCGATATTGAGCTGCGCCTGTTGATCGAGGCGATTTACCTCAAGTACAGCTACGACTTCCGCGATTACTCCGGGGCGTCGGTGAAGCGCCGTGTGGCCCATGCCTTGCGCCAGTTTGATTGCGCGACCATCTCCGCCTTGCAGGAGCGCGTGCTGCACGACCCTGCGGCGTTTATGCAACTGTTGCAGTTCCTGACGATTCCGGTGAGCGAGATGTTTCGCGACCCGTCGCATTTTCTGGCTATCCGCCAGGAAGTGGTGCCGCTGCTCAAGACTTATCCGTCGATCAAGATCTGGATCGCCGGCTGCAGCACGGGCGAGGAGGTGTACTCCATGGCCATCCTGCTGCGCGAGGAGGGGTTGCTCGAGCGTACGATCATCTACGCCACCGACATCAACCCGGCGTCGCTGGACAAGGCCAAGCAGGGCATCTTCTCCCTGGAGAACGTACGCGCCTACACCGCCAACTATCAGCAGGCCGGTGGGCAACGTTCATTTGCCGACTACTACACCGCGGCTTACGATTACGCGATCTTCGATAAAACGTTGCGCGAGAATGTCACCTTTGCCGATCACAGCTTGGCGACCGACAGTGTATTCTCAGAGACTCAATTAATTTCGTGTCGTAACGTACTAATTTATTTCAATAAAAAATTGCAGGATCGCGCATTTGGACTGTTCCATGAGTCGCTGTGTCATCGCGGCTTCCTGGTGCTGGGCAGCAAGGAGACCCTGGATTTCTCCGCATACGGCAAGCAGTTCGAACCCTTGGTCAAACAGGAACGGATCTACCGCAAACTATGAATCAAGCGGCTGCCAGCCCGGCATCGGTCCGGGGCATAGAAGCGATCGTCATTGGCGCCTCCGCTGGTGGAGTGGAGGCGTTGCTGACGATATTCGCCGAGCTGCCTGCCGATTTTGGCTTGCCGATCATTACCGTCCTGCACTTGCCGGACGAGCGTCGCAGCCAATTGGCCGAAGTGTTCGACCGCCGCGTGGCCATGCCTGTGGTGGAGGCCCGTGACAAGGAAGTGATCAAGCCGGGCACATTGTATTTTGCCGGCCCTGGCTATCACCTGTCGGTGGAGCACGACCGCAGCCTGTCCCTGAGCCAGGAAGACCGCGTGCACCATTCGCGGCCGGCGATTGATTTCCTCTTCGAATCCGCCACCGATGCCTATGGCACGGGCCTGTTGGCCATTCTGTTGACCGGCGCCAACCATGACGGCGCGCGCGGCCTGGCCCACGTCAAGCAACACGGTGGAACCACTGTGGTGCAAGAGCCCACAGAAGCACGCGTTGCCGTCATGCCCCGGGCAGCCCTGGCGCTGCACACACCCGACCACATTCTGACGCTGAGCCGCATTGGCTCATTGCTGGCTTCCCTGGAATATTCCCCATGTTAAGTACTGTCCAGGCCAAATTGCTGATTGTCGATGATCTGCCGGAAAACCTGCTGGCCCTTGAAGCGCTGATCAAGCGCGAGGACCGCCAGGTGTTCAAGGCATTGAGCGCCGACGAGGCCTTGTCCCTGCTGCTGGAGCATGAGTTCGCTATGGCGATTCTCGATGTACAGATGCCCGGCATGAACGGTTTTGAGCTGGCCGAGCTGATGCGCGGCACCGAGAAAACCAAGAACATCCCCATCGTGTTCGTCAGCGCCGCCGGCCGCGAGCTCAACTACGCCTTCAAGGGCTACGAAAGCGGCGCGGTAGACTTTTTGCACAAGCCGTTGGATATCCATGCGGTGAAAAGCAAGGTCAACGTGTTCGTCGACCTGTTCCGCCAAAGCAAGGCCATGAAGCAGCAGGTCGAAGCGCTGGAGCGCAGCCGCCGCGAGCAGGAACTGCTGCTCACGCGCCTGCAGGCCACCCAGGCCGAGTTGGAGCAGGCGGTGCGCATGCGTGACGACTTCATGTCGATCGTCGCCCACGAAGTGCGTACGCCCCTTAACGGCCTGATCCTGGAGACCCAACTGCGCAAGATGCACCTGGCCCGTGACAACGCCGCCGCGTTCACCCTGGACAAGATGCACGCTATGGTCGACCGCGATGAGCGTCAGATCCAGAGCCTGATCCGCCTGATCGAAGACATGCTCGATGTATCGCGCATCCGCACCGGCAAGTTATCGATACGTACGGCGCGTTTCGACTTGGCGCAGTTGGTGAGCAACATGGTCGAAAACTTCGCCCCTCAAGTGGCGGCGGCGGATTCGTCCATGAGCCTGATCGCCGACAATCCCGTGGTCGGCAACTGGGATGAGTTCCGCATCGAACAGGTGGTCACCAACCTGCTGACCAATGCACTGCGTTATGGGGCCAAAAGTCCGGTAGAAGTGCGCGTGTACAGCGAGCATGGCGAAGCGCGGGTGGAAGTGCGCGACCACGGGATTGGCATCAGTGAAGAAAACCAGAAGCGTATTTTCCAGCAGTTCGAGCGTGTGTCCGCGAGCCAAGTGGCTGCTGGCCTGGGCCTTGGGCTGTTTATTTCCGAACAGATCGTTGCGGCCCATGGCGGCACCATCGAGGTCGAGAGCCAGATAGGCGAGGGTGCCTTGTTCAGGGTGTGCCTGCCGTTGCAGGCCTCGGCATGAATTCAATCGTCACCTCGACGCAACCTCTGCGTGACCCCATGGTCGTAATTGCAGCAATTGACCGGACTAAGGCTTCCCATGAGTGAAGATGCACAAGATGTCGTTCTGATCGTCGAGGACGATGAATCCATTATGTTTGTGCTGGGTGAATACCTGGCCGGCCTGGGCTATCGGGTGTTGAAGGCGATCGATGGGGAGCAGGCCTTTGAAATCCTGGCGACCAAGCCGCACCTGGATTTGATGGTGACGGACTACCGTTTGCCGGGCGGGATTTCCGGCGTGCAGATTGCCGAGCCGGCGATCAAGTTGCGACCGGAATTGAAGGTTATTTTCATCAGCGGTTACCCGCAGGAAATCCTCGACTGCAACAGCCCGATCACGCGCAACGCGCCTATCCTGGCCAAGCCGTTTGACCTGGATACGCTGCAAGAGCATATCCAGCGGTTGTTGGCATAAATTGCCCTGAAGTGACCTCGCGCGGTAAGCGCGAGGAAACCCGAGCGGTGGTCTGTTATGTCAGATCCTCATAGTCAGAAAAATCCACGTCGGCAGGGTTGGATTGAGGCGTTTGGGGACCATTCGGCTTGATGACCTCCCCCGTGTAGGGTTCTCGTACGGGTTTGGAGGGCAACAGCTTGCCCTCGGAGCTGAAACGAACAGGGTTGTAGTCTGGAGAAACCGTGTAGATGCCTCGGTTATCGCCAGTCTTACCGGTCATCTTGTATTTGGTAATCTCTTTCTTGACGCCGTTAACATGCGCATCGATGTATTCGCGCTGCTTGACCCCGCCATTCTTGAACATACGTGCCGCGACATCTTCCACCTCTGAGTCGGTATGCATGACACCGAGGAAACCTTCAGTCGGTTTATTCGTCATCTTGGCGAGCTGGGCAGCAAATGACTCGTCCGCGCCCGTGCCGGAGTTGCACATGGTCAGGCGAATCTCACTGTATTTGCTCAGGTCTACCTTGGATGCTTTCAGTTGATCGAGTAACTCAGACGGGGTCAGGAATTCGCCATCAACTTGCATTAGCGCAGACTTGCCATTTGGAATCATCCCGCCATGGGCGTCCAGTGTCAGACGCAGTCCACGCTTGGTCACGTCTTCGGACATGCCAAGGCCATTGTTGATGATTCTGAAGTTTTGCATTTCCCCGCCCATGGCGATGCTGTTCGCTGAGAACATGGCAAGGGGCGCGCCGTAGGCTTTGCCAGTCACCGAATCATAGGCATACCATTTTCCTGCGTGCATGACCGCTGGGGTTTCCAGCGTCTGCTCCGCCAGTTTATAAGTGCCTGTTGCCGCCACGTCATAGCGCTGACTGGCCTTCAATAAATCGTATTGGCCCGCGGCGCCGCGCAGTTGCTTGATTGAGGAGCTCGCTGAGCGTGCACCCTTGAGTGCGATCGACGGCAGTTTTTCAATACCGTCCACAGGGTTCAGCGAGCCGATGGCCGCTCGGCCAACGATCTTGACAGCACGAGTTATCCGCGCCGCGCTGCTGGCGCCAACCTTCAGTGCTTTCGCGCTCTTGGCTGCTGCACTCAATCCAATCATGAAGCCGAAGGCGTCAAGTGTCAGATCTATAATGCCGTCCCCAATGTTACCGGCCTCGAAGTTCTTGATCGCTGAATACACCGGAAGAATATTCAGCAGGATTTCGCGGCTGTTCATGTAAAACGGTTGGCGGCTGTCAAACGTCGTCTGCCCCCGAGCTTCGCTTTCGTACGCGCCAATATCTGCGCTTTTCACCAATGCACCGGCAATGTAGGCGGTCCTGTCACTGGCGTAGCTGTCGGGAATGGCATCCGACGTCGGCTTTTCATCGGTGATGGTTGCTGCGTAGCGGCCCTCAGGAACAACCCTTGGATACTCAAAGGTTGTAATGCCAGCCCGGTAATCTTGAATCATCTTGCCGGGTTCAGCGGTGTTTTTGTCTTCACGCTTGCGGATCGTTTTCTGCTGCAAATTCACCTCGTAGAGGGTGACGACGCCGTTACGTTCGAGCTTGAGTAGAACAGCGTTCTTGTGTGGCACGGTGGCTTTCGTTGTCTCTCCAAAATTATCGGTTTTCACCTGCACATCCTTGAAAATATCCAGCTTGCCTTGCTCAATATTCTTGCGATCTTCAAGGGGGAGGGTGGCAATCAGGTGCTTGACCTGCGCGCCAATGGCAGTCTCCATGGCGCTGGTGTAAGCGGGGAAAGCCTTGTCGAATGCCGCATTGATATCAGGCAGATCGCGCGGAGTTTTCAGGCGTTCGATAGCCACGCTCGGGTCCGTGGATGTCCAGTCACGTCCCAGTGCCGCGCCATACCCACCGTTCAGGTAGATATCGACAATCGAATGCGGCCCCACGTCATCCCGATCCTGTGCCTTGGTCAAGGACTCGATGCAGGGCTTTTCGTAGTCGATATCATCGCCATATGCCTTTTTCAATGCCTCGACGGCCAATTCCCGCCGCGTTGGCATGTCGGTGGAAAACGTCGTTGAAGCAGCGCTCAGCTCTTCGATCTGCCGGGTGAATGCAGTGCGTATCGATGTCATCTGGGGCGCTGTGTACTCATCCTTTGCATTTGTCTCGACCACGCCATTGGCCACCCCCCAGTCTTTCAGCGCGATTTGTTGGGCTGTGTATTCAACGAGCTGATCATGATGGGTGATCGGCGCCAGGTTGGTATTCGCCATCACCTGGGCATAGGTCATCAATGCTGTCGATCCTGGTGCCTTGGCCTCGAGGCGCGCCACTGCCACCTCAAGACCCACCCAGGAGTGGGAGCCATAAGCGATGGTGGCAGGCACATCCTTGACCAAGAACGCCGGCGCACGGCGGGCCAGCAAGAGGTGGGCGGCAACGGGGGCGAGTTCTGCGCTAGCTTTTTGCTGGCCCTCAAGGTGGTCAGACAGCGCCTTGACCACCTGCGATGGGTGTTTGCCGAAATGCGCGGGGCTCGCCAGGTCGAAACCGGCCACCTTATTACGGGTAGACGCGCCGGAACGGTCCAGCAAGGTGTCCTGGTCCAGGGACAGTTGAAGCGCCGTCAACAACCAATCGGCAACGCTGGATTCAGTGTGAAGTCCGCCGAACTTGTCTTGTAGAGATTTACCAACCCGCTGACCTTCCGCAGAGTCGATGATACCTTCGATCACCCTGCGCGGGTGCGCCAGCATTGAGGTGTCCAGCACCAGCCTGCTGGTCAGCTGTCTGAACAGACCGTGTTTTGCCCCCGGTGACATCGAAAGCGTTTGGGAACTGCTCACCTGCACTTGATGGCTCGGTGGTACTGGCCAGGATAACGCGCCTCCGAGATCTCCATGGGGGGGAGACAAGGGTGAAGCAGCAGTGACGCTGACAAAAAGGCTTTTCAGCTCTGCAAGGCTCGTTGGTATCGTCCAACCATGGTCCTCCATAAACCGTTTTAGTGTGACCTCTCCTGGGTGTTTCAACGCCTGAACGCGTTGGTAGGACGATTGGGGGTCAAGTGGCAGGGTGGTGACATCGAAGAGGTTTTCCAGAGCGCTTTTCAGCGGGGCGCTGAACAGCGCGGTGTTCTGGCTACCGCCTGAGCCGATGGGTAATCCCGCCTTTTCCTGGGCATCCAAGTACAACGGCATGAACGCATCGAACACTGGACCAATGACCTTGCGTGCAAACGTATGTCGGTTACTGACATCGCCCATTTGACTCTTCTGATGCTCAAGCGCGTCCTCTTTGCCTTCGTGGGCGCTGCCCGCGAAGGCCTTTTGCTGCTCCAACTGCGTAGCACGTTCGTTGGCTTCCTCTGCGGTTTTTGGCAGGGGATCGCCGTAAAACGCCGCCACATCCTTGGCCAGTGCCATGCCGTCTGTGGGCGCGCGTATGGAAGTTTGCCCGCTTGCCAGGACTGTCGATGCCTGCATGATGATTGACCAAGACAATGGCAGCGCTTGGCTACCACCACCAACGAAACTGCCGAAGTATTTGACAATACCTAACGCATTCCGGGCAGTCGCCGGCGGTTTGACGGTGAGCGCGGCAAAACCCGCAATGGCGCCGCGCGGCGGGAACAGCACAATGGATTTTGACAGGTCTATCCGGTTTTGCTGCGCCCATTCCTTGAAGTCCGGTGACTGCAGCAGCGTCGTCAAATGGTGACGCCATTGCCCCAGTGTGGAGTCAGACGGGATCGGTCCAACCGGTTCAAGTTCAACGTTCCAAGGCTTGTCCTGATTATTGCGCAACACATTGGTATAAAGCCCAGCCAACCGATTGTCACCCTCTGGAGCCTGCGGATGTGGGGTGGTCGGCAGGACCGACAGTGGAGCGCGCGACGTCTGGCTGATGGGATGTTTAAGGGGAGCGAAATGGGGCTGCAAAGAGCTGGGGCGGTTTGTGGAGAGGGTCATGTGGGCGTTCTCTGTCGGGACTTTTCAATAGGCGCGCAGTATCTTTCTGCGTTGACTTGCTAGCCATTCGTGTGACGACGGAGGCGATTGATTCCAGGATTCGTGCACCCAACAATTACCAGTTAATGCGGTGAAAATGTGGGTGCCGGTCAGTTTTACCGCGTGCTGACTGCGTGATCGTCGCGAGGCCGCTGTTTTCAGCAAATCATGGTTTTAGTTTGTTGACATTGGCATTGAGCACGCTGGCCGGGGTAAAGGCGAACTGCCAACCTGTATTCCCATTAAATCCGTCGATGAAGTTCTGCAAGCCTTTGTGTTTGCCATTGCCAAGGTTGTAAACCGTCATTGCGCCACTGAGCTGGGGCGGGTTGCCATTCCTCACCATTGCCGCATCCAGGTCCAGGTTGTTGGTGTTGAAAAGCATCAACTCATTGCTACTGGTTTTCTGGACGTAGACAGTGTGACCAAACTGGCCATTTGGCGTGGAGTGCTTGAAATTGAGAAACCCAGACTCGGTAATCTCGGCCGGGTTGAATTGATCGTTCAATTTGCCTGGTTTGATCTCCATGAGCTCAAGGTAGCGGGTTGAATAATTGATGCCGTCACTGCCGCTCGTTGCGTCTGTAATGGCATCGAATACTTTGGCAGAGAGCGTCTTTTCAGCCTGCCCGACGCGCAGGGACGCTTGATAACAGTTCAGCGCATGGTTGTCCGGATCTGCATGCAGTTTCTCCCAGTTCATCTTCAATTGCTGGTGGCTGAGGGGGCGTGGCGTAGCGGACGGAATAATTTGCGCCTCATACAGTTTTTTGAACGCCGGACCGAAGACACTGTTTTTCTGCTGCCACTCATCGTCGTGGTCAAAGACCTTGAATTTCAGTGTGTTGGAATCGTTGGCGTGGGTTTTATACTGCACATTCATTTTTTTATCGTGGCGCCATATCAGGAAAGGCCTTGGCCAGTTCCTGCAGCCCGTTTTGCCTAACATCGGGCATTACCCTCGAATGGGCGGCAGACGCCGCACTCAATTCGCTGATGTGTTGATCAAATGCCTTGCGCACCGCCAGCATGGCCTCATCCGACACAGGAAACTCCATCCCGGTGACGACCGCCCAATCCTTAAGTGCCTGTTGCTGGGCCTGGTACTCAACCTGGCGCTGCTCAAGGCTGATCGGCGCGATGTCGGCGGCGAGCATTACTTGCGCATACGTCATCGCCGCCGTAGCCCCCGGCGCGCTCGCCTCGATGCGTGAAACTGCGGTAGCGAAGCTGACCCAGCTATGGGTACCGAACTTCACCGCATCGGGGATCCCCTTGACCAGCAACTCCGGGGCCTGAGAGGACAACAGCAGGTGTGCCAAAAGCTGAGCTTTTTCGTAGGAAGAGGACCTGCCGGTGTCAAGCAAGTGATCAGTCAGTGTCAGCACAATCTCTGACGCTGTGTACGCACCATTTCTGGCATCTGTAAGCAAAAAAACCCGCGATATTGCGTTTATCGCCTTGCTGGGCGTGCTGTGGATCAGCGCTCATGGCCGCTAGCAACCAATCATTCGCACTGCCGCTGACGGATCTGTTATTAAACCGGGCTTGAATCGCTTGACCCAGCGCACGGCCTTTTGGCGAGTTGATCAGGCGATCGAGCAACTGACGCGGATTGCTTAACGCCTCAGGCGCGATGACTTCTTTGTCCAGCAAGTATTCAAGCACGTTGGCGAATGGCGAAATGTCGATATCGCCAAAGGACCCCTGACGCAGGTCTGCCATGAGTTCCAGTCGTGTGAGGTTGTCTGCGGGCAGCGGCCAGTCGAGCGCACCCGCGTAGTTGTCATGCTCGGGACGTACGGGGGGTGGCGTTATCAATGCCTTTACAATATTTTCCAACTGGGCGTGATCGGTTGGAATATCCCAGCCGTTACTTGCAAACAACTGTCTGAGACTGGGTGTAGTGCCCGCATAATCAGAATCACTGTCGGGATGGACCGATGCATGGTAGTCCGTCAGATAGGTCGAGATCTCAGCCGTGTCCGACTCCAGTCCCGCGAGCAACGTCTTCAATGTTTCAGCGACGTTGAAGCGGGTATGCACGTTACCCAGCAAGGCTTTTTGCTGTTCCAAGGTGTCTTCGTCGCGCTGGGTGCGCACATCGGCGAATGCTGCATCGTTGATCACAGGAAAGCCTTTCCCCGCCGCAAAGTCTGCGACGCGCTCCTGGGGTGTTGGGAGCGGCTGAATATTGCGATCTCTGTAGAAATGACCGATCAGTACCATCGGTGCAATGTTGCTGGTCTTGGCCTGAGGCGGCTTGAACGTCGCAAAATATGAGCCGGCAGCAATAACGCGTGCGGCCGCCCACTGCGCATCCTCCTGTCCCACGGTGTGTTTGACTTGCAGCGGGTCCAGTAGGCGTTTGAGCCTGAACATGACTTGTCCCGTGCCTGGGTTGATTTCCACTGAGTCCGGGTCAATGCCGCGATCATTCATCCATTGCGTGATATCGGGCGCCTGGAACGCACGTCTCAACTGCGCCCACCATTGACCGAACGTGGAGTTGGCTGGAATGGGCGACACCTGACCGTCCATAACATGATCATCCAAGGACTTGGCCAGCGTTATTCCGTAGTGTTTTGACAGCTCCAGATCGCCTTGGCTGCGGGTGTTTCCTTGAGGCGGGGGAGACTCTATGGGTTGGCTACTGGCAGCAAGGGGCGCTTGCGTGAGGGGGCGCTGCTGAAATTGGGTCAATGGCAGGTGGCGGGGCGCTGTATGGATTGGGCCGGCAACGGTCATAGGTTCGCTCGTCGGGATGTATGAATACCAGAGTGTTTGTATTCATAACCACAACAACGATTCCAATCCTAATGTGTGTAGCTGTTGCCAGACATATCACGCTTTATTGCTGGATCATTTCCCGAACTTTCGCCGTCAACAAATCGAACGTGAACGGCTTGGTGATCAGTTGCATGCCCGGATCCAGAAACCCACCCCGCACCGCCGCATGCTCGGCATAACCGGTGATGAACAATACCTTGAGCTCTGGCCGGATCTGTCGGCCGATTTCCGCCAGTTGGCGGCCGTTCATGCCGGGCAGGCCGACATCGCTGATCAGCAGGTCGATGCGCTGGTCTGACTCAATGATCGGCACGGCTGTATCAGCATCACCCGCTTCCACAAACCCATAGCCCAACTCTTTAAGCACTGCGCTGACGAGTACACGCACCGCAGGGTCGTCCTCGACGATCAGTACCGTTTCTCCGGCATTGGCGAAGGGCAGCAGCGCTGCATCGGCCGCCACATCGGCCACGATTTCGCCAATGAACCGAGGCAGAAACAGGCTGACTGTCGTGCCTTTGCCGACTTCACTGTGAATGGTGACATGACCATGTGACTGGCGGGCGAACCCGTAGATCATCGACAACCCCAGGCCCGTGCCCTGGCCGATAGGCTTGGTGGTGAAGAACGGATCGAACACGCGCCCCATCACACTTTCGGGAATACCACAGCCCGTGTCGCTGACGCTCAACTCAACGTAATCACCGGGTTTCAAGGTGCCATAGGCGGCCGTGAAGACGCTGTCGAGGTGGCGGTTGGTGGTTTCCACGGTGAGGCTGCCGCCGTTGGGCATGGCGTCCCGCGCATTGATCACCAGGTTGAGCAGGGCGCTTTCCAATTGATTGGGGTCGGCCTCGGCGGTCCACAGCTGGCCAGTGAGGCGCATGTCCAGGGCGATGCTCTCGTTGATGCTGCGTTGCAGCAACTCGCCCATCGAGGTCACCAGTTGGTTGATCTCCACGGGTTTGGAATCAAGGGACTGGCGACGGGAAAACGCCAGCAAACGGTGAGTCAGGCCGGCGGCGCGGTTGGCCGATGTCACGCCGAGGTCGATCAGGCTGTCGAGGTCGTCCAGTTTGCCTCGGGACACGCGCCTTCGCAGCAGTTCCAGGCTGCCGATAATGCCAGTGAGCATGTTGTTGAAGTCATGGGCGATACCGCCGGTCAACTGGCCGACCGCTTCCATCTTCTGGGATTGGCGCAAGGCGTCTTCGTTGTGGCGCAGTTGGGCAGTGCGCTCCTCGACTTGCTGCTCAAGGGTTTCCAGCGTGCGCTGCAGGCGCAGTTCGCTTTCACTCAGATCGATCAGCCGGTCGCGGGCTTCGTATTGCCGACGACGCCCGCGCAGGGCGGTGCTGACCAGGCTGATCAGCGTCACCGGATGGAACGGACGCTCCAGGAACGTCACGTTGCCCAGCAAGCCGCTGAACTGGGATGAACCGTTCTGTTCGCTGCCGCCGTGGTGGGTCATCAGAACGATAGGCAAGTCTGACCAGGCGGGTTGTTGGTGCAAATGCTCCAGCAACGGGTCCAGGTCAGCGCCGCGCAGCGCTTCGGCGGCGATGATCAGCAAGCCGCTGCCGTGTTCCAACGCCTCACACAGCATGCCCAGGTCACTGGCAATGATGCCGCTGTACCCGGCCTCATTGAGCATCATCAGCGCAAGCGAGCTGTCACGTCCCAACGGCGCGAGGATGATCGCGCGCTCGGAGACAGGCGTAACGGCCGTCACTAGCCCATATCCTTGAGCAGGGGCGAGCCCGCGCCCATGTAGGTGGGAATGCCGCGCAGGACACCCTGGAAGTTGTTCAGCGGCTCGCCGACGGTCATGCCACGGCTGCCGATGCGGTACTCACGAATCGTCGACTCGTGGGAGCCGGTACGTTTCTTGATAATCGAAATGGCCCGACGCACCTCACCGATGGCCTCGAAGTAACGCAGCAGAATCACCGTGTCGGCCAAGTAAGTGATGTCGACCGGCGCCTGCATGTCTCCGACCAAACCATGCTGGGCGACGGTCATGAAGGTAGCGGCGCCACGGCGGTTGAGGTACAGCAGCAGTTCGTGCATGTGCAGGATCAGTGCGTTTTCTTCCGGCATTGCAGCCTGATAGCCGTTGATACTGTCGATGACCACAGTCTTGATCCCGCCCTCATCCACACAACGCCGGACGCGGTGGGAGAACTCGCCGGGCGACAGTTCAGCGGCGTCCACTTGCTCGATCAGCAGGTTGCCGGTGGCTTGCAAGGCCGCCAGGTCGATGCCCATGTTCTTCATGCGCTCGAACAGCAGGCCCAGCTCTTCATCGAAAATAAACAGCGCGGCCTTTTCGCCACGGGCCACGGCGGCGGCGGCGAAAATCATTGAGATCAGCGATTTGCCCGTACCGGCAGGGCCGAGGATCAAGCTGCTGGAGCCGGTCTCTATGCCACCGCCCAACAACGAATCCAGCTCGCGGATGCCACTGGTAAGCGTCTCGCGGTTGTAGCCGCCACGATGCTCGGCTGCGACCAGGCGTGGGAACACATGCACGCCGTCTTGCATGATGGTGAAGTCATGGAAGCCACCACGGTATTTCTGCCCGCGGTACTTCACCACCCGCACCCGACGGCGCTCTGCACCGTAGTTGGGGGTCAGTTCTTCCAGGCGGATCACACCGTGGGCCACGCTGTGCACGGTCTTGTCGAGGGACTCGGTGGTCAGGTCATCCAGCAGCAGGACGGTGGCGTCATAACGCACAAAGTAATGTTTGATCGCCAGGATCTGCCGTCGATAACGCAAGGAGCTTTGTGCGAGCAGGCGGATTTCGGACAGGCTGTCGATGACCACGCGGGTTGGCTTGACGCGTTCGACCACTTCAAAGATCTGCCGTGTGGCTTCACCCAGCTCCAGGTCGGAGGAGTACAGCAGGCTCTGCTGGTGCTCAGCGTTGAGCAGGCTTTCAGGCGGCGTCAGTTCGAAGATATGGATATTGTCGTCCAGGTCCCAACCGTGGGACTTGGCACCCTGGCGCAATTCTCGTTCGGTCTCCGAGAGGGTGATGTACAACGAGGTTTCGCCGTTTTTCGCGCCCGCCTGCAGGAAATGCAGGGCAACGGTGGTTTTGCCGGTGCCGGGTTCACCTTCCAGCAGAAACAAGTGGCTGCGCGATAGCCCGCCGGAAAGAATGTCATCCAGACCTTCGATGCCGATGGCCGCTTTTTCACTGAACAGCTCGTTGGATGTAGACAAGGAGTGCCCTCAGGTCACGTACAAATAGAAGAGCGCGCCGCCTCGGGCGCGCCATAATCACTTGACCGTAGTGGCCATTGGCGGTTCAACGTTTCGTAAAATTTGTACAACGGTGGCGTGCATTTACAAGTTTTAGCCTGAACCTACAGACCTTGTTGCAACGCCGGATCATCCGGATTCTGTTGCTCAAGCTGCGCGAGCAGAACCTGGACGTTCTGCAACTGGCCGCTTTCCTTCCAGTAGTTGATCAGCAGCACCCGTGCCTTGCGATTGGCGGGGTGGCGCTGAATGATTTCTTCCAGTTGGCGCTGGGCGGCTTCCAGCTCTTGCTGGGCGTGCAGCGTGGTGGCGAGGTCGTAGCGGTAATCCTGATTGTCCGGCTCCAGCTCTACCGCCTTGGACAGGCCGAGCAGCGCGTACGGCCGCTCGCCGTGGTGCAACAGCCACATGCCCAAGGCATGTTGCAGGTAGGCTGACTCAGGGTGCGCGGCCAATTGGCGCGCCAGCAACTGGCGGGACTCTTCAGTCTTGCCTTGTTTATCCAGCAATTCAATCTGAGCCACTACTGCTTGCAGATTGTCCGGTTGCAGGCGCATGGCTTGTTCCAGGGCATTTTGCGCTTCTGGCAACAGGGCGCTGTGGATGTACAGGCGCGCCAGTTGGATCCAGCCTTCGGCCGATTCGGGCTGGGCCTTGAGTTTCTTCACGAACTCATCGAGGACCTGCTGCAAGGGCCCGAAGTACAGGCCCAAGGTATCGGGCGATAGGCCAAGCAGGGCATTGGCGGCGGCAAACCGCACGTCCTGCTCGGGATCGTCGAGTACCGGCCCGAGCAACAGGGTGCGTTGACCGGTGGGCACCAGGCCGACAATGCTGTGGATGGCGGCTTCGCGCACCAGGGGCGACTCGCTGGCCAGGTCTTTGTCTGCCAGCTTCAGCGCTTGGGGGCTGGGGTAGTTGGGCAATTCAGCATGCAACGCAGCGCGACGTTCGGGCGACAGGTCCGGCCGGCCCAGTTGCTGGTACAGCACACGCGCGGCACCCGCCTCGCCGTTACGCGCCTGTTTCAGGGCCTTGGAGTAACCATGGGCGATGGCGGGCGCTACAGCCACCGGGGTGGAGCGAGAGAAATACCAAGTGATCATCACAATCAACAACAGGGCGCACAGGCCGACGATGGAGTAACGGCGTGACTTTGACATGCAGGCGTCCGAAAGCGTGGGCAGCAGAGCCGTCAGCTTCGGTCAGACCACGGCAGGTGTCAAACCCGCATCAGGTCAGCACGTATTCCACCGGCTCCAGGGGCGGCGGCAGGTCGGTTTCGCCGAGGGCCGCCAATACTTCGCGCTCCAGGGTTCGCAGGAGGGCATTGCAGGGCAGGTCGTTTTCGTCAAAGCCGAACGGGTCTTCCAAGTCATCACCGATTTCATCGAGGCCGAAAAACGTGTAGCTGACAATGGCGGTAAACACCGGCGTCAGCCAGCCCAGCGGCTCGGCCATGGCAAACGGCAGCAGGATGCAGAACAGGTAAATGGTGCGATGCAGCAGCAGCGTATAGGGGAAGGGCAGCGGCGTGCTCTTGATCCGCTCGCAGGACGCCTGCACCTGGCTGAGGCTGACCAGGCGCGCCTCCAGTTGGGTGTAGCGCCATTCGCTGATCACGCCTTGTTCGGCTAATACGGAAAACCGCGCGCCGACCTGTTGCAGCACGTTATCGGGCAAGTTGGGGTGGCTGGCCTGGACCTGACTCCACGGCTTGATGGCCTGGGCTTCATCTTCATGACGCAGCCGGGCGACCAGGCCATGGGCAAAGCCACACAGGCTGCGCAGCAAACCCGCACGCTCGACGGGATCGCGCAGCACCTGGGTTTCGCGAATCAACGAGCGCACGTCGATGATCATCTGCCCCAGTTGCTTGCGGCCCTCCCACCAGCGGTCATAGCAGGCGTTGTTGCGAAAACTCATGAAGATCGACAACGACAGGCCGAGCAAGGTGAATGGCGTGGCATTGACCTTGGAAAAGTATGCCGGGTGCAGGGTTTCGACCAGCACGATCACCGAGGCCAGGAGCGTGACCAGCAAACTGCGCAAGGCGATGCGCTTGGCAATCGAGCCTTTGAGGGAGAACAGGATGCCCAGGAGGTTGGGTTTGGGTCGGACTATCATTCAGGGGCGGGCTTCTTGGGTGGCGCAGCCCATCAGAGTAGAAGCCTGCAGTGTGCCCGTCCAATCGCTTGGGCTGACCGGCTGATCGGCGCGGTCGATGACTGGCCAAACCAGTCAGGCAGGTTGAGGGCTTTGACCATTGCCGCAGTGGCGCTCTGGGGCGACTATTTCGACGACTCGGACTGTTAAAGAGAATAACAATGCAGATTGAAAACAAGATCTTCCTGGTCAGCGGCGGCGCCTCGGGCCTGGGTGCGGCCACCGCTGAAATGCTTGTAGCGGCAGGCGCCAAGGTGATGCTGGTAGACCTTAACGCCGAGGCCGTGGCCGCCAAGGCCCAGCAGCTGGGCGAGAATGCCCGCAGCGCCGTGGCGGACATCAGCCAGGAAGCGGCCGCCGAAGCCGCCGTGCAGGCCACCGTCGCTGCGTTTGGCGGGTTGCATGGGCTGGTGAACTGCGCCGGCGTGGTCCGCGGCGAGAAAATCCTCGGCAAGAACGGCCCCCACGGCCTGGCCAGCTTTGCCCAGGTGATCAACGTCAACCTGATCGGCAGCTTCAACCTGTTGCGCCTGGCGGCCGCCGCCATTGCCGACACCGAGGCGAATGCCGACGGCGAGCGCGGTGTGATCATCAATACCGCCTCCGTCGCCGCGTTTGACGGTCAGATCGGCCAGGCGGCGTATTCCGCGTCCAAGGGCGCCATCGCCAGCCTCACCTTGCCGGCCGCACGGGAGCTGGCGCGCTTCGGCATCCGCGTCATGACCATCGCGCCCGGCATTTTCGAAACACCGATGATGGCCGGCATGACCCCGGAAGTCCGCGATTCCCTGGCGGCCGGCGTGCCATTCCCGCCACGCCTGGGTAAACCCGCCGAATACGCCGCGTTGGTGCGGCACATCATTGAAAACAGCATGCTCAATGGCGAGGTGATCCGTCTCGACGGCGCCTTGCGCATGGCCGCCAAGTAAGGAGGATTTTCCATGACCGATCCCATCGTGATTGTCAGCGCCGTGCGCACGCCCATGGGCGGCTTCCAGGGCGACCTCAAGGGCCTGACCGCGCCGCAGTTGGGTTCTGCCGCGATCCGCGCCGCCGTCGAACGTGCCGGTATTGCTCCCGATGCCGTGGATGAAGTGTTGTTTGGCTGCGTACTGCCCGCCGGCCTCGGCCAGGCGCCGGCACGCCAGGCAGCGTTAGGCGCAGGGTTGGATAAAGCCACGCGTTGCACCACCCTCAACAAAATGTGCGGCTCAGGCATGGAAGCCGCGATCCTCGCCCATGATTCGCTGCTGGCCGGCAGCGTCGACGTGGTGATTGCCGGTGGCATGGAAAGCATGTCCAACGCGCCGTACCTGCTCGACCGCGCCCGCAGCGGCTACCGCATGGGCCACGGCAAGGTGCTGGACCACATGTTCCTCGACGGCCTGGAAGACGCCTACGACAAGGGTCGCCTGATGGGCACCTTTGCCGAGGATTGTGCCCTGCACAACGGTTTTACCCGTGAGGCCCAGGATGCGTTCGCCATCGCGTCCCTGACCCGCGCGCAGGAAGCGATCTCCCACGGCCATTTTGCCGCTGAGATTGTCCCGGTACAGGTCACCGTGGGCAAAGAACAGAAAACCATCCTGCATGACGAACAGCCACCCAAGGCCAAGCTGGACAAGATCAGCAGCCTGAAACCGGCGTTCCGTGAAGGCGGTACAGTGACGGCGGCCAACTCCAGCTCGATTTCCGATGGCGCGGCGGCCTTGCTGCTGATGCGTCGGTCCGAGGCCGGGAAACGGGGTCTCAGGCCCTTGGCCGTGATTCATGGGCATGCGGCGTTTGCCGATGAACCAGGGTTGTTCCCAGTGGCGCCGGTGGGCGCTATCCGTAAGCTGATGACCAAGACCGGCTGGAAACTGGATGAAGTGGATCTGTTCGAGATCAACGAAGCCTTCTCCGTGGTCAGTCTGGTGACCATGAGCAAGCTGGAAATTCCCCACGCCAAGGTCAATATCCACGGCGGCGCCTGTGCCCTGGGCCATCCGATCGGTGCTTCCGGTGCGCGGATCCTGGTGACGCTGCTGTCGGCCCTGCGCCAGAACGGCCTCAAGCGTGGCGTCGCCGCCATCTGTATCGGCGGTGGTGAAGCCACGGCCATGGCTGTTGAATGCCTGTACTAAGGACTGACCATGCTGCCCAATGACGAACAACTGCAAATCAGCGACGCCGCCCGGCAATTTGCCCAGGAACGCCTGAAACCCTTTGCCGCCGAATGGGACCGCGAGCATCGCTTTCCCAAGGAAGCCATCGGTGAAATGGCCGAGCTGGGCTTCTTCGGCATGCTGGTGCCGGAACAGTGGGGCGGTTGCGACACCGGCTACCTGGCCTACGCCATGGCCCTGGAAGAAATCGCCGCCGGTGACGGCGCCTGCTCCACCATCATGAGCGTGCACAACTCGGTAGGCTGCGTGCCGATCCTCACGTTCGGCAACGACCAGCAGAAAGAACAGTTCCTCAAACCCCTGGCCAGCGGCGCCATGCTCGGCGCCTTCGCGCTGACCGAGCCCCAGGCCGGTTCCGATGCCAGCAGTTTGAAAACCCGCGCGCGCCTGGACGGTGATCATTACGTACTCAATGGCTGCAAGCAGTTCATCACCTCCGGGCAGAACGCCGGGGTGGTGATTGTGTTTGCCGTGACCGACCCTGCGGCGGGCAAGCGTGGGATCAGCGCGTTTATCGTACCCACCGACTCACCGGGCTACAGCGTGGCACGGGTCGAAGACAAGCTCGGCCAGCATGCGTCCGATACGTGCCAGATTTTGTTTGAAGACGTGAAGGTTCCGGTCGCCAACCGTCTCGGGGAGGAGGGCGAAGGCTACAAGATTGCCTTGGCCAACCTCGAAGGCGGACGTGTTGGCATCGCCTCGCAAGCGGTGGGCATGGCCCGCGCCGCGTTTGAAGCGGCTCGCGACTATGCCCGCGAGCGTGAAAGCTTCGGCAAGCCGATCATTGAACATCAGGCCGTGGCCTTCCGCCTGGCGGACATGGCCACGCAAATCGCGGTCGCCCGGCAGATGGTGCATTACGCCGCCGCCCTGCGTGACAGCGGCAAGCCTGCGCTGGTAGAAGCCTCGATGGCCAAGCTGTTCGCCTCGGAAATGGCCGAGAAAGTCTGTTCGGCCGCCTTGCAAACCCTGGGCGGTTACGGTTACCTGAGCGACTTCCCCCTGGAGCGGATCTACCGCGACGTGCGGGTCTGCCAGATTTACGAAGGCACCAGCGATATCCAGCGCATGGTCATCTCACGCAATCTCTAAGGAGCCGATACATGAGTTACGAAACCATTTTGCTCGACGTCCAAGGCCGCGTCGGGCTGATTACCCTCAATCGCCCACACGCCTTGAACGCCCTGAATGCGCAACTCGTCAGCGAATTGAACCAGGCGCTGGATGGCCTGGAAGCCAACCCGGAAATCGGCTGTATCGTGCTGACGGGTTCCAAGAAAGCCTTCGCCGCCGGTGCCGACATCAAGGAAATGGCCGAGCTGACCTACCCGCAGATCTACCTTGACGACCTGTTCAGCGACAGCGACCGCGTGGCCAACCGCCGCAAGCCGATCATCGCTGCCGTCAATGGCTTCGCCCTCGGCGGCGGCTGTGAGCTGGCGCTGATGTGCGACTTCATCCTGGCCGGTGACGGCGCCAAATTCGGCCAGCCGGAAATCAACCTCGGCGTACTGCCGGGCATGGGCGGCACCCAGCGCCTCACCCGCGCCGTGGGCAAGGCCAAGGCCATGGAAATGTGCCTGACCGGGCGTTTTATCGACGCCGTAGAAGCGGAGCGCTGCGGGATTGTCGCGCGGATCGTGCCCGCCGATGAACTGCTGGAAGAAGCACTGAAAGTCGCCACCCTGATCGCCGGCAAGTCGGTGCCGATCAGCATGATGGTCAAGGAAAGCGTGAACCGTGCGTTTGAAGTGAGCCTGTCGGAAGGCGTGCGTTTTGAGCGCCGGGTGTTCCATGCGGCGTTTGCGACGCAGGATCAGAAGGAAGGTATGGCAGCGTTTGTTGCGAAACGTGCGCCGGAGTTCAAGGACAAGTAACGCGGTTGTGTGAACACTAGAGCTCAAATGTGGGAGCGTCGAACCGCCGCTCCCACATTGGTTTTGCGCTATGTCAATTAAAGCTGGTAGTGCTTGAGCTCCCTGGCAATCACCATCCGCTGAATCTCGCTGGTCCCCTCGTAAATCTGCGTGATCCGCGCATCCCGGTAGTAACGCTCCACCGGATAATCCTCCAGATAGCCGTACCCGCCATGAATCTGCATCGCTGACGAGCAGACTTTCTCGGCCATTTCCGAGGCAAACAGCTTGGCCTGGGAGGCTTCCGACAAGCATGGCTTACCGGCACTGCGCAATCGCGCAGCATGCAGGATCAGCAAGCGTGCGGCATTCAGTTGGGTCTGCATGTCGGCCAGCAGGTTGGCCACGCTCTGGTGCTCAATGATCGCCTTGTTGAACTGCACGCGATCACGCGCATACGCCAACGCCGCTTCAAAGGCGGCACGGGCGATGCCCAACGCCTGGGCGGCAATACCGATGCGGCCACCTTCCAGGTTGGAGAGGGCAATCGCCAGGCCTTTTCCGCGCTCACCTAACAGGTTGGCCTCGGGCACTGTGCATTGGTTGAGGGTGACGGCGCAGGTGTCGGACGCGCGGATGCCCATCTTGTGTTCGGTGCGGTCCACCACGAAGCCCGCTGTTGCGGTGGGCACCAGGAACGCCGAGATGCCTTTTTTGCCCAGTTCGGGGTCGGTCACGGCAAACACGATCGCCAGTTTGGCGCGCTTGCCGTTGCTGACGAATTGCTTGGCGCCGGTGATCACCCACTGGCCATCGCGCAGCTCGGCGCGGGTGCGCAAGTTGTGGGCTTCGGAACCGGCCTGGGGTTCGGTCAGGCAGAAGCAGCCAATCGCCTGGCCGCTGGCGAGGTCCGCCAACCAGGTCTGCTTTTGCACTTCTGTGCCGTAGTTGAGGATCGGCCCGCAACCCACTGAATTATGGATACTCATCAGCGCGCCCGTGGCGCCGTCGCCGGCAGAAATCTCCTCCACGGCGAGGGCGTAGGCGACGTAATCGACATAGGTGCCACCCCATTCTTCCGGCACCACCATGCCCAACAGGCCGAGCTCGCCCATCTTGGCGACCAGGGCGTCGTCAATCCAGCCGGCTTTTTCCCACGCTTGTGCGTAGGGCGCGATTTCGCCACGGGCAAAGTCGCGCGCCATGTCGCGGATCATCACTTGTTCTTCAGTGTATTCAATGTCTTGCATGGCTTAGTTCGCAACCTTCTCGAAGTGATGAAAGAAGCTTTCCACATGGCTGAGAGCCAGTCCATGCAGGGAGGGTGGGTTCCAGCGCGGGTTTTTATCTTTGTCGATGATCAAGGCGCGCACGCCTTCGATCAGGTCGCCACGTTCGAACCATTGGCGGTCCAGGTGCAGCTCCAGGGCAAAACATTGCTCAAGGGGCAGGCGCCGGCCACGACGCAGCATCTCCAGGGTCACAGCCATGGCCAGGGGAGAGCGCGTCTGCATCAGGTTAGCGGTGCTCAGTGCCCATTCATGGCTGTCGCCGACGGTGACTTGCTGCAGCTGCTCGACGATGCTCGGCACATCCGGCAGTGCGAAGAAATGGTCGATGGCGGTGCGCAAGGCGGCCAGCGGTGCGTCGGGGAGTTGCTGCACAGCCAGCTTGGCGAGCACGCCTTGCAGGTCCTTGAGCGGCGAGTCGTGCCATTGCAGGCGGTCGAGCTTCTGGTCCAGGTCGGCCAGCTTGTTGCTTTCAAGGTGCCAATCCGCCAAACCGCAGTAGAGCGCGTCGGCTGCGCGGATCTGCACCCCGGTGACACCCAGGTAAATCCCCAGCTCACCCGGAATACGCGGCAGGAAGTAACTGCCGCCCACGTCAGGGAAGTAACCGATGGCCACTTCCGGCATCGCCAGGCGGCTGCGCTCGGTGACCACACGCAAGTCCGCGCCTTGCACCAGGCCCATGCCGCCACCCAGGACAAATCCATCCATGAGTGCCAGCACCGGTTTGCGGTAATGGTGGATGGCCAGGTCCAGTGCGTATTCCTCGACGAAAAAGTCCTGATGCAGCGTGTCGCCGTTCTTGAAGCTGTCATACAGCGAGCGGATATCGCCTCCAGCACAGAAGGCCTTTTCACCGGCGCCGCGCAGGACCACGGCGTACACCTGCGGGTCATCGGCCCAGGCCTGCAGTTGGGACGCCAGGCTGCGCACCATGTTCAGGGTAATGGCGTTCAAGCCAGCGGGGCGATTGAGGGTGAGGTGGCCGATATGGTTACGGACCTCGGCGAGGACTTCGTCCTGAAGTGTTTCTGCGTGGCTAGCTTCGGATGAAACCTGAGCAGTCATCGATAACTCCCTGCTTTTATTGTTCTTTATCAAGATGTTCGCGGACGAACCATCCCGCGATCGTACCAGTGCAAATTTGCCCAGTACAACCGTGAATCCTGCAGGTCGTTTTTGCATTTATGCAGGGAAGGGAAGATGGCCTCAAGGCACCCGGCTGGCCAGGACTTCACCGATGCTGCGGCGTCGCGCGTGGGTTTCTGCGGCGTGGATCAATTGTTCCAGCTCCGTGGGCGCCACATCGTAGAACTGCTCCATTTCAGCCAGGGCCAGCTTCAAATCGGCGGCAGTGATTGCGGGGTCTTGAGCGGCATCAGGGTTCTTCAAGGTAAGCGTCGGTGCTTCAGCGGCGCCTTTGGGATACCGCGTGCGAGTGGCGTTGTTGTAAGCCAGCGCACAGGCCAGCAGCGCGCCAGCCCCGAGCAATACCGCACCCAACTCATACCAACCGAGGGCGGCAGAAGCAGGGTCGGCCAACACCAGCGTCATGGCCAGGCCACCGGCTGGAGGATGCAGGCAGCGCAGCCAGCACATCAACACCACGGTCATGCCCGCTGCGAGGCAGGCGCCTCCCAATGAAGGGCCCAGGACGCGAGCCACCAGCAGCGCCACGACACCCGCACACAAATAGCTGCCGATAATTGACCAGGGTTGCGCCAGGGCGCCGGACGAAACAGCGAACAACAACACCGCCGAAGCCCCGAGCGGGCCCAGCAGGTGCAGCGCCACTTCCATGCCAAACACGTGTGAGCACAGCCAGACACTGAACAGCGTGCCCAGGGCCATGCCGATGGCGGCACGGCTCCATTCGGTGGGGCGGGTGTTGATAGCAGCGGGTAACCAGCGAGCGAGCATTGAAAGGGGATCCATAAACAGCGGGCAAAAAAAAGGCTTGTCTGGTTGCCCGGAAAAGCCCTTTGAAAGTTCCAACATTTGGGGGAAGGAACGCATGCAGTGTGCCGCCCCGGAGAACAGGGCGCCAATGCATATTAATGAAGGTTGAGTGCAAAAAAAATGAAGTTAAGCCTCAGGGTTGTGGGCTTTTTTCCAAATGCAGCAGCACATAAGGGTTACGATCAAATTCGCCGGCCAAGGTCGGCGTGATCGAACGCAAGCGTGGGTCCGTCAAGCCTTCATAATCCGCCTCGCTCATCACCAGCCACGCGGGCCCCTGAAGGGGCTTGAGGTCGGCCGCCTGCTGAGTGAACAACGGCACCTGGTCGCAATCGAGGTTGACCATGTACTTGATGGCCTTGGCGTCTTTGCCCAAGCCGTGCAACACCACCGGTGCCTTTTGCTGCATCACCTGTTCATGCACTTGCAAAGTAAAGGTGCGGGTGTCGTAGACACTGCGCTCCAGCGGTTCGACCACCATGATGTAGGTGGCCCATACCGCCAGTACCGCGGCAAACGCCGGTCCGACCGCACGCAGTTGTGTCTTGAGCAGCGCCAGCAGTGCCACGACTTGCAGCACCCCCAGCACACCGAGGATCCAGCCCAGATCGCTCAACTGTTCCGGATAGTGCGGCCGCGCCAACAGCAACCCGGCGATCAACAGTGTCGGCAACAACGTCCAGATACCCAGCATCAATCCGCGCAACCCGGCAAACAGCCGCCCGTGTGCAACCTGAAACGGATACGCCGCAATTATCGCCGCCATGGGCAGCATCGGCAGTACATAGCGCGCTTTTTTCGCCTGGGGAATCGACAAGCCCAGCATCACCAGCAAGCCGGCGGCCGCGCAGTACCACACCAACTGCAACGCCGGCCCCGGCGCCCGCCGCCCGCTGATCAGCATGGCCAACAGCACCAGCACAGCCATCGGATACGCCAGGGCATAGTTGCCCAGGGAGCTGGTGAAGTAATACAGCACGCCGCTGGAGCCTTCGCTGCCGTCCATGCGCCCGAGGAACTGCATGCGGATCACGTCCTGCATGAACTGTTCGCCGCCACTGAGCTTGGCCATCAGCAACAGCAAGCCGACACAGGCCACCAGCAACGCCAGCCCAAGCAAGCCGAAGCTGAACAGTTGCCGCCATTGACGGTTGATCAGGTAATAGCTGCACAACACGCCCGTGGGAATGACCAGGCCAATCGGCCCGCGCACGGCAAAGCCGACAATCAGCAGCAGGTACAGCCAATGCAGGCGTTTACCGGCGCCAAAGTGATCGTGGGCATAGCCCAGGTAAAACACCGCCAACGCAATCGCGGCCAGCATCTGGTCGAGGGACACCGAGCGGGTTTCGCTGATGAAGGTGCTGCTCAGCAACAGGATCGCAATGCTCAGCAAGCCCCAACGCTGGGAGTAGGGCGCGGTCAGGCGATACACCAGGGTAACGATCACCGCCGAGGCCATCGCCGTAGGCAACCAGGCTGTAAGGCTGGTGACCTGGCCCAGCGGCAAGGACAACAACCACGTCAGCAGCGTCGACGTGGCCAGGTAATCCGCATAAGGCTGGCCGTAGGTGGTCGGGAAGAATCCCGGCCCATGGCGCAGCATCTCCTGGGCGAACAGCACGAAGCGGGAATCGAAGCCGATAATCGCCTGGTGCCAACTGCCGGCGATGAACAGTAACAACGCCAGCAATCCCAAACCGAGGGATTGGAGGCGGATCGTTGGGGTTAACAGGGGCGGTCGATCTTTGTTCACGTCTCAGGCTTCCACGACCTGCGGCAACCATTGTTGCTGCGGAATCGGCAACTGGCAGGAGTCGCCACGGCCGATCGGGTAGTACTGGAAGCCTTTGCGCGCCAGGCGCTCGCCGTCGTAGAGGTTGCGGCCGTCGAAGATCACTGGGGTTTTCAGGCGCTGGTGGATCAGGTCGAAGTCCGGCGCCTTGAACTGCTGCCATTCGGTGCAGACGATCAGCGCATCGGCGCCGCCCAGGGTGGATTCCGGGGTGCCCATCAGCATCAGCCGTGGATCATCGCCGTAGATACGCTGGGTTTCCTGCATGGCTTCCGGGTCGAACGCGCGCACGTTGGCGCCGGCGGCCCACAAGGCTTCCATCAGCACACGGCTCGGCGCATCGCGCATGTCGTCGGTGTTCGGCTTGAACGCCAGGCCCCACAAGGCAAAGGTCTTGCCGCGCAGGTTGCCCTGGAAGAACGCATTGATGCGCTCGAACAACTTGCTCTTCTGGCGCTGGTTGATGGCTTCTACCGCTTCCAAGAGGTCGCTGGAGCAGTTGGCCTGCTTGGCGCTGTGGATCAGGGCGCGCATGTCCTTGGGGAAGCACGAACCGCCATAACCGCAGCCGGGGTAGATGAAGTGGTAGCCGATACGCGAATCGGCACCAATGCCCAGGCGTACGGCTTCTATGTCCGCGCCCAGGTGTTCGGCCAGCTCGGCGATCTGGTTGATGAAGCTGATCTTGGTCGCCAGCATGCAGTTGGCGGCGTATTTGGTCAGCTCGGCGCTGCGCAGGTCCATGAAGATGATGCGGTCATGGTTGCGGTTGAACGGGGCGTACAGATCCCGCATCACCTCGCGCACTTCTTCGCGCTCGCAGCCGATGATGATGCGGTCCGGACGGCGGCAGTCGGCCACGGCCGAGCCTTCCTTGAGAAATTCCGGGTTGGAGACGATATCGAACTCCAGGTGACGGCCCGCCAGGTGCAGGGCTTTTTCGATATGCGCGCGCAAGGTGTCGCCGGTACCGACAGGCACGGTGGATTTTTCCACCAGGATCACCGGCTCCTTGCGATGACGAGCGACCGCATCGCCCACCGACAGCACGTACTTCAGGTCCGCCGAGCCGTCTTCGTCCGACGGCGTGCCCACGGCGATAAACAGCACTTCGCCGTGTTCGACCGCGAGTTTCTCGTCATGGGTAAAGTGCAGTCGCCCGCTTTCCAGGTTTTCCTTGACCATCGCTGCCAGCCCCGGCTCGAAGATCGTCACATGGCCTTTCTGCAAAGATTCGACCTTGTTTTTGTCAACGTCCATGCAGATGACATCGTGACCGACTTCGGCCAATACGGTGGCCTGCACCAGACCGACGTAACCACTACCAAATACACTGATTTTCATGGGGCATTCCTGGGACTTGTAGCGCTAGCACGACGAGAGTTGATAACCAGCACACCGAGGATGACAAGCGCCACCCCCAGGGTTTTTGAAACGGAAAAATGTTCGTTGAACACCGGCAGGCTGGCCGCCAGCAGGTACACCAGCGCGTAGCTGATGCTCAACAGTGAATAGGCGCGGCCCAGTGGCAGATGCTTGAGCGCGCCGAGCCAGCAGAGCATCGACAGCGCGTAGGCGAGGATCGCCAGGCTCACCACGCCGAGGGCGCCAAGATCGATCTGTGCACTGAGCCATTCGTTGGGCAGCGGCAAGCGCGTCATGCTCCAGCGCATGCCCAACTGGGCAGCACTGACCAGGCCGACACTGCCCAGGGCCAGGGCAAAACCTTGGACCCGGCTCATACGTGGCGCCCCAACAACACCACACCACCGATTACCAGCGCCACGCCCAGCCAATGACGGCTGTCGATGGGCTCATGAAAGACAAACCGCGCCACCAGCGTGACCAACACAAAGTTCAGGCTGAGCATGGGGTAGGCAATGCCCACTTCCAGGCGCTGCAACACCAGCAGCCACACCAGCAGGCCCAACCCCAGGCACATCAGCGCCGACCACAACCACGGCGAACGCAGTTTCAGCGCCCAGCCCTGGGGCACATCGCGCCAGCTTTCCACGGCGAATTTCTGCGACACCTGGCCCATGCAGGTCAGCAAGCACGCGGCCAATAACAGCAGCAGGGTGATCACGGCGTCACCTGCGGGAAGATCAGGATCACGATATTGCCTTGCTCATAGCGCTTGCCGTCATTGGGCAGCAGCGCCACTTCAGCGATTTCATCGTCACCTTTGACGCGCATCACCACGCCGACCGGGCCCTGCTTGCGCGCCTCGCTCATCCATTGCTGGACTTGAGTGGTGTCAATCTTGTGGTGCGTGGCGTCTGGGTAGGCCAGGCCGTATTTGACTTCGCCGACGGTGTTGTAGAGCGTCACGTCCGGCCGCGCCAGGCGCCACGACAGCGCCGACGCTGCGCCGAGGTCATTGCTCAGCAGGGCCGTGGCCGGCTGTAACTCCTGCAGGTGATCGATGATGAAGTGGTCAGGCGTCTTGTTGTAGACCACCGAATGCGGCAATGCGGCGGGCAGCAAGGCGACCATCAGCCAACTGCCGAGTACCGGCGCGGCCCACAGACGTAGAGGTCGCGCAGCCTGCAGCAGGTTGACCAGGATCCAGGCAAACAGGAAGGTGAACACCAGCACCAGGCTCAGGGTTTCCTGGCCGTGTTCATACACCGGTTTTTTCAATTGGAACCAGCTCAGCGCCAACAACACCACTACGCCGATGATCAGGTTCAACCAGCCATTGATGCGCAATGCGCGGTAACGACCCTGGGCCAACTTGTCGGCCAGGGTATTGCCCATCAACAAGGCCAACGGCAGCAGGCATGGCATGATGTAGGAGGGCAGCTTGCCCTTGGCCAGGCTGAAGAACGCCAGGGGCATCAGCAGCCACAGCAACACAAAGCCGATCTTTGCGCTGCGCTTGTCCTGCCAGGCCTGTTTGAGCGTGGACGGCAACAACGCCACCCACGGCAGGCAGAACGCAACCAGCAGCGGCAGGTAATACCAGAACGGCTCGGCGTGCTGGGCATCGTCGCCGGCAAAGCGCTGGATATGCTCGTGCCAGAAGAAGAAGTTCCAGTAGTCGGGCTCTTGCAGGTGCACGGCCAGCGCCCACGGCAGACTGACTACAATCGCTACAACCACCGCCACCAGGCCATAACCCAGCAGCTCACGGAAACGCTTTTGCCAGATCGCATAGGGCAGGGCGATCAACACGGGGAGCAACCAGGCCAGGAAACCCTTGGTCATAAAGCCCATGCCACAGGCAAACCCCAACAGCACCCAGGCACCGAGTCGCCCATTACGGGTGGTGCTGTCGAAGCAAAACCACAAGGCCACACCGGTCAGGTTGACCCAGAACGTGAACTGCGGATCGAGGTTGGCATAACCGCCCAGGGCCGCCACGCTGACAAAACTCATGTACAGCACGGTGCTGATCAGGCTTTTTTGCGGGTCATTCCACAGACGGCGTGACACCAGGTACACCAGCAAAATGCTCAGGCCAGTACTCAAGGCCGACGCAAAGCGCACACCGAACAGGTTCTGCCCGAAGATCGCCTGGCCCAGCGCGATCATCCAGTAGCCCGCGGCTGGTTTCTCGAAATAGCGGATGCCCATGAAGTGCGGCGACGCCCACTTGCCGGTCAGCAGCATTTCCTGGCTGATCTGCGCGTAGCGCGTTTCGTCCGGAATCCACAGGCCGTGGGTGGCCAGCGGCAACAGGTAAAACACGCCAAACGCCAACAGGAGCAGGGGCAGGGCCCAACGGCGGATCATGCCTGTTGCACTCCGAGCCAACCCTCGCGGCCGGGCAAGGCGCCGCGCACCAGCTGTTGCTGGGGCAGGGTGGTCAGGTCCGCCGGCAGCAAGTCGCCCAGCGGTTTGAACTCGATGCCGCGCTGCCCTGCCTGGGCGAGCAACTGGCAAAAATCATTGGCCATCAGAATCCCTTCTACTTCTGCGTGGATCGTATAGACGTTGAGCTTCGACGCGGCAAAGCGGTCGAGGATGAACGTGTTGAAGTCTTTGGCAGCCACCACCGGCCCGACGACTTCGTCGAAGGTCGGCAGGTCCACCGGAATTTGTGGGGTGCCCGCGCTGCCATCGGCCAACGTTGGACGAAACAGGCTGGTGCCCCGGCAATCACTGTTGTAGCGGAAATTGAAGCCTTGCTTGGCTTGCACCACGCGCTCGTCGGCACGCCAACCGGCGGCGGCCGAACAGTCTATGCGCTCGCCGAGAATGTCATTCAAGGTGTCGACGCCACGGCGGATCTGTTCGATCAGCTGTGCCTCGCTCCAGCGCCCGGTGTTGGCCTGCCAACCGTGGTGGTCCCACGCATGCAGGCCCACCTCATGCCCGGCGGCCTTGGCCTGGCGCATCAAGTGCCCCAGGTCACGGCCGATCGGCTTGCCGGGCCAGGCGGTGCCGGCCAGCAGGATATCCAGGCCATACAGCCCGACGGCGTTGGAACGCAGCATCTTCCACAGGAACTGCGGTCGGATGAGACGCCACAAGTGGCGCCCCATGTTGTCCGGCCCGACACTGAAGAAGAACGTCGCTTTAACCCCCGCTTCATCCAGGGATTCGAGCAACCTTGGCACACCTTCACGGGTGCCGCGGTAGGTGTCGACGTCGATTCGCAAGCCTGCCTGCATTACTTCTTGTCCGCTATTTCGAGCATGGCTTCACGCAGGAAGAAGTCCAGCGTGTTGCCAATGGTTTCGCTCATTTCCACGGTCGGCTCCCAGTTCAACAGGCGCTTGGCATTTTCGATGCTTGGCTTGCGGTGGGCCACGTCCTGGTAACCGGTGCCGTAGAACGCCTTGCTTTCTACGTCGCGGAAACCGGCGAACGGCGGGAAGTTGCCACGCAGCGGGTGCGCTTCGAACTGACGCAGCAGCTCTTCACCCAGTTGACGGATGCTGGCTTCGTTTTCCGGGTTACCGATGTTGATGATCTGGCCGTTGCACACGTCGTTGTCGTTATCAATGATGCGTGCCAGGGCTTCGATACCGTCAGCGATGTCGGTGAAGCAACGCTTCTGCTCGCCACCGTCGAACAGACGGATCGGCGTGCCTTCCACCAGGTTCAGGATCAGTTGGGTAATCGCACGGGAGCTGCCGATCCGCGCCGAGTCCAGGCGGTCGAGGCGCGGGCCCATCCAGTTGAATGGGCGGAACAGGGTGAAGTTCAGACCTTTGGCGCCGTAGGCCCAGATCACACGGTCCAGCAGTTGCTTGGAGACCGAGTAGATCCAGCGTTGCTTGTTGACCGGGCCGACCACCAGGTTGGAGGTGTCTTCGTCGAAGTACTGGTCCTGGCACATGCCATAGACTTCAGAGGTCGACGGGAAGATCACGCGCTTGTTGTACTTGACGCAGTAGCGCACCAGCTTGAGGTTTTCTTCGAAGTCCAGCTCGAACACGCGCAGCGGGTTACGGGTGTATTCGATCGGCGTGGCGATGGCCACCAGCGGCAGGACCACGTCGCACTTCTTGATGTGGTACTCGATCCACTCGGTGTGGATGCTGATATCGCCTTCCACGTAATGGAAATTCGGGTGGCTGCGCAGGCGCTCGATGGCGTCGGAGCCGATGTCCAGGCCGTAGACTTCGTAGCGGTCGTCACGCAACAGGCGCTCGGACAGGTGGTTACCGATAAAGCCGTTCACACCGAGGATCAGCACGCGAGTACGGCGTGGCTTGCGGCCGGACTCGGCGCCACGCAGCACGGAACCGTCGACCAGGCCCAATTCGTTGGCCAGGGAAGGACCGGCCAGGTACAGGCCGTTGTCGTTGCGCTGGCCGAACTTGACCACCAGGGAGTCTTCACCGCAGGCAATGCGCAGCGGGTTGACGCTGATCACACGGCCCGGCGCGAGGCCTTCGTTGCCCTTGACCACCTCGGCTTGCCACACGATCAGCTTGTGCTCGCCCACCGCGCAGAAAGCGCCCGGATACGGTTGGGTTACGGCGCGCACCAGGTTGAACAGTTCTTCAGCCGGCTTTTTCCACTCCAGCTTGCCATCGGCAGCGGTACGGCGACCGAAGTAGGTGGCCTGGCTTTCGTCCTGGGCGGTTTCAGCCAATTTGCCTTGGGCCAGTTGCGGCAGGGCATCGCGCAGCAGGTGGCTGGCGGCCTCGCGCAGTTTGGCATGCAGGGTCAGGCCGGTATCCGTGCGGTCGATCACGACTTTCTGTTGGGCCAGGATCGCGCCGGCATCGGCACGCTTGATCATGCGGTGCAGGGTCACGCCGGTTTCGGTTTCGCCGTTGACCAGCACCCAGTTGGCCGGGGCGCGGCCACGGTATTTGGGCAGCAGCGAGCCGTGCAGGTTGAACGCGCCTTTGCGGGCGGTGGCCAGCAGGGGTTCGCTCAGCAGGTTGCGGTAGTAGAACGAGAAAATGTAGTCCGGGTTCAGCTTGGCGATGCGCTCGATCCACAGCGGGTGGTTGGCGTCTTCCGGCGCGTGCACCGGGATACCGTTGCGTGCGCACAGTTGGGCAACGGAACCGTAGAAGTTGTTTTCCTTCGGGTCGTCGGCATGGGTGAACACAGCAGCAATTTCGTAACCGGTGTTGAGCAGCGCTTCAATGCCTGCACAACCAATGTCGTGGTACGCGAATACAACAGCTTTTGAACTCATGTTTAGACCTGATCAGCAGAAGTAGAGGTATGGGAAGACACCAGGCCGTCAACGACGACCACGGGAGCCGGTGCTGCCGGTTGGTTGCGCAGCACTTTTTCGATAAAGAAGCGCGGGCGGGCGCGCACATCGCTGTACATGCGGCCCAGGTATTCACCCAAGAGGCCCATGCCGATGAACTGGCCGCCGGTGAACACGAACAGCACCGCGAACAGCACGAACAAGCCGTCGCCGGCCCAGTCGGCACCAAAGGCCAGGCGCATGACGATCAACGCCAGGGCAAACAGCATGCCCAGCGCCGCCAGGCTGAAGCCAACGATGGAGAGCAGGCGCAGCGGGGTGGTGGTCATGCACGTCAGCAGATCGAACATCAGACTGATCAGGCGCATGGCGCTGTATTTGGATTCACCGTGTTCACGCTCGGCGTGGTGCACCAGGATCTCGGTGGTGTGGCGGGCAAAGCCGTTGGCCAGGATCGGGATAAAGGTGCTGCGCTCGCGGCAGGCCAGCATCGCGTCGACGATGGTGCGGCGGTAGGCGCGCAGCATGCAGCCGTAGTCAGTCATGGCAACGCCAGTAGAGCGCTGCACGGCCAGGTTGATCAGGCGCGAAGGCCAGCGGCGGAAGGCCGAGTCCTGGCGATTGTTGCGCACGGTGGCGACCACGTCGTAACCCAGGGCGGCTTGTTCCACCAGGCGCGGGATTTCTTCGGGCGGGTTTTGCAGGTCGGCGTCGAGGGTGATCACCACTTCGCCCCGGCACTGCTCGAAACCGGCCATGATCGCCGCATGCTGGCCATAGTTGCGGTTGAGGATCACCGCGACCACGTTGCTGCCGTCTTCAGCGGCGGCGTCCTCCAGCAGTTGGGCCGAATTGTCGCGACTACCGTCATCCACCAGGATGATTTCGTATTCGTAGGCCAGTTGCTGGCAGGCTGCAGTGGTGCGACGCAGCAATTCAGGCAGGCTCTCTTGTTCGTTGTAGACCGGAATGACGATCGACACGCAATGAATAGGGTAGGGTTTCAAAGATTCATGACCTCGGGGTTAGAGCAACTTGGCGCGTGGCAACAGCAGCAATCATTGGGCGAAAGTCCAGGCCGCAGGTAAACAAACGGCGCTAAAGATGAAGCGTAATCAAGAGGTTAGACGATATAGCGCGGTTTGCTATGAAGTACTGTGTTCAAGATTAAGCGTAAAAATGTGGAACAGATATGAAAGGCAGATGAAAAACTCGTTTATTTGACAGGTAGACAGCTAGGGTTCAGCTAGGCAACTAACGCTTAGTTGGCAGGCCAAATAGGAACTGTTCGCTGTGCATTTGGTTCAACTTCTACGCGCGACCCTGCCCAGCGAAATGAATGAAGAATCTTCTCTGCAATGCGCCCCAAGTGCCGGTAAAGTAAGCCGTCTCTTGCCAGGGTGATCGGATGAATAGCGTGCAGCGTTTACGGGGCCAGTTGCGGCCTGTGTTGATGGGTTTGTTGTTGAGCATGGCCTGTATCACCAACGTACAAGCCGACGGCGGGGTCGCGCTCACGAGCATCGACCAGGTGCCGGACGGTGTGGAAGTACGTGGCAAGCAAATCGCCGCCTACACCTGGGATGACAAGCAAGGCAAGAACCTGCTGGTGCTCGCCGAGCAGGTCAGCGAGCGTGACGACGACGGCACTCAATCGGCGTTTGTGTACGCGGCCCAGTACCTGATCGATGGCAACCGCCCCAAGCGCGTATGGATGCTCTACGACGATGTGCAGCATTGCGAGTTCGACGCCTCGCTGCGCTTTGACCGGGCTGCAACCAAGGTCACTGACCTGACCGGCGATGGCATCACCCAGGCCACCGTGGGCTATTCGCGCACCTGCACCAGTGATGTCAGCCCTAACGAATTCAAGCTGATCATGCATGTCGGCAAGTCGCAGAAGTACCGTTTGCGCGGTGTCGACCGGGTCGGCGCAGCCTGGTGGGACGAAGAGGCCGGCGCCCTGCGTGGCATGCCATTACCCAAGGATTGCAGCGTGGCCGGGCAGCAAGCGTTGGTCAGCCAGTACAAGGAGCAGGGCACCGAGTTGCCATTGCCCGGTTGCTACGGCGACGAGAAGGACTTTGCCAAGGCCCCCGAGGCCTACCTGACGTTCATGCGCCAGCACTGGTTCGCGCTGATGCAGAAACAAGACAGCGACTGGAGCCAGGCCCAGGTCCAGCCGCAGGACCCTACCGAAGATGACGACACCGCCCCGTGATTTTGTGCAAGGGCCGGTCCTGGGTTAGACTCGGCCTTCGCCAATTCACTAAATACCTCGATTAATCAAAGGCTTATTCGAGGTATTTAAGCCAAAGGCTGACATAACTTGACTGAGTCTATCCGCAACCCGCTGACCCTTTACCTCACCCGCCTGGCGCCCTCCAGCCAACTGACCATGCGCTACGTGCTGCAAGACGCGGCCGACCGCCTGGGCTTCGAGGACATCAACCTCGAAGACATCGACTGGCACCTGCTGCAACCCGAGCACGTGATTGCCCTGGTCGCCGCCTTGCGTAAGGACGGCTATGCGCCGAACACCTCATCGCTGTACGTCAACGCGGTACGCGGGGTGATGAACGAGGCCTGGCGCCTGAACCTGATCAGCCAGGAACACCTGCTGCGCATGCGCACCGTCAAGGCTGCAGCGGGCACGCGCCTGAGCCAGGGCCGCAACCTGCGGCGCAGTCTGATCCGCGAAATGATGGAAGTCTGCGCCTCCGACCCACGGCCTCAAGGCCTGCGGGATGCGGCAGTGATCGGCATTCTCTATGGTTCCGGCATGCGCAAGTCGGAGTCGGTCAACCTCGATCTGGCGCAAATCAATTTCGAAGAACGCAGCTTGCGGGTGATCGGCAAGGGCAACAAGGAGTTGATCAAGTATGCGCCGGACTGGGCGTTTACCAAGTTGCAGGCGTGGCTGGCGTTTCGCCGCGAGCAGCTCAAGGAAGGCGAACAGGACGACAGCTTCCTGTTCAACCGCATCCGCCGCGGCAGCCATATCACCCGCGAGCGCATTACCAAGCACGCGATCTACTACATCGCCCGCCAGCGCGGTGAGCAGGTGGGCGTGAAGATAATGCCCCATGATTTTCGCCGCTCGTTCATCACGCGGGTGATCGAGGAGCATGACCTGTCGATTGCGCAGAAACTGGCACACCACACCAATATCCAGACCACCGCCAGCTATGACGTGCGTGACGACAACGAGCGGCGGCGGGCGGTGGATCGGTTTGATTTGTGAATTTCCGGCTCTAGGGCCTCACTTGACCAGGGAAGATGTAACGACATGACGTTTGTGGAGTTTTGGTGGACAACCATCGTGGCGGTGGTTGTCTGGGCCGTGCTGACGGCCTGTATCTGTCAACGCGTACGAAGCGGCAACGTGTGGAAAGGCTCCACTGCGGCGCGACAAAATATCCTTTTGGGTTTGTTACTGGTCTTGCTGTCGGCAGTTCCACCGGCGTTTTTGTGGGACAAGCTCGACGACTTCAAGGCTTACCAAGATGAACAGTCCCGACACACACAAGCCGAGATTGATAAAACCAACGCGGATACTCACCGAAAGCAATGCGGCCAGGCCCTCTCGGAGGGTAAGCAATGTGATGCCCTCGTACCGGGACCGGACATTTCCTCATTCAGCCAGCCTCTGTATCGATCGCTGGATAAACTCATCGATGTCATTGGCCTCGTACTTGGCCTGTTGGGTGGTGCGCTGGGGGTGAACATTTTATCCGATGGCTTGCTCAGGAAAGACGCTGCGCCGGTGCGCCTTGTCCGGCGAGAAGTCAAAACGACGCGAACGATCGGCTTCAGCAATTGGCAGATCAAGCAGGTCACCACCAGGTCCTGTACCCGCTCAAGCGAAAACGTCTGACCCGATTTGGTAACTGGCCATACCTGCCAGAGGCATGGCCGCCGTGGGAAAAATCGACCTTAAGCTTATGCGCAAACGATATTTCCAACGGCGGGCTTAGGCTGATTAAGATCACGTCATAACTCGTTATGACAAGTGGCCTTGATGAACGATTCCAGCCTTTCCCCGCTGTCCAGCATCCCCTTGCATGCGCAACTGCGCGACCTGTTGCGCAGTCGCATTCTCGACGGTGAATACGCGCCCAATACCCAAATGCCTTCCGAAAGCGAGCTGGGCGCGCGCTTCAAGGTCAGCCGTATTACCGTGCGCCAGGCCCTGGGCGACCTGCAGAAAGAAGGGCTGATCTACAAGATCCACGGCAAGGGCACGTTTGTGTCCAAACCCAAGGCTTACCAGAACGTCAGCACCTTGCAGGGTCTGGCCGAATCCATGACCGAACGCGGCTACGAGGTGATCAACCGCCTGCGCAGCTTCCGTTTTGTACCGGCCGACAAGCAGGTGGCCGAGCGCCTGGGCGTGGAGGAGGGCACTGTGGTGGCGCAGATCAAGCGGGTGCGCCTGATCAACCGGGAGCCGGTGTCGCTGGAAATCACCTACCTGCCGCAACCCCTCGGCGAGCGCCTGGAAAAAGCCGACCTGGTCACCCGCGATATCTTCCTGATCCTGGAAAACGACTGCGGCCTGCAACTGGGGCATGCGGACGTCGCCATCGACGCCGTGCTGGCCGACAGCGACCTGACCCAGGCGCTGAATGTGGAGCCGGGCTCGCCGATCATGCATATCGAGCGCCTGACCCACACCGCCGACGGCCAGCCGGTGGACTTTGAACACCTGTATTACCGTGGCGACGCCTTCCAGTATCGCCTGCGCATCGACCGTGAACGAGGAAGCCGCCCGTGAGCCGCACAACCCTGGAGCTGGAATACGACATCGTGGTGATCGGCGGCGGCACGGCCGGGCCGATGGCGGCGATCAAGGCCAAAGAAGCCAACCCCGCGTTACGTGTGCTGTTGGTGGACAAGGCCAATGTGAAGCGCAGCGGTGCGATCAGCATGGGCATGGACGGGTTGAACAACGCGATCATCCCCGGCCACTCGACGCCGGAGCAGTACACCAAGGAAATCACCATCGCCAATGACGGCATCGTCAACCAGGCGGCGGTGTACGCCTATGCCACGCACAGTTTCGAGACCATCGAGCAACTGGACCGCTGGGGCGTGAAGTTCGAAAAGGACGAGACCGGCGATTACGCGGTGAAAAAGGTCCATCACATGGGCGCCTATGTGCTGCCGATGCCTGAGGGGCATGACATCAAGAAAGTGCTGTACCGCCAGCTCAAGCGTGCACGGGTGACCATCACCAACCGCTTGGTGTGCACGCGCTTGCTGACTGACAGCGAAGGCGCGGTCAACGGCGTGATGGGCTTTGATTGCCGTACGGCCGACTTCCAGGTGATCAAGGCCAAGGCCGTGATCCTGTGCTGCGGCGCGGCGGGCCGATTGGGCTTGCCGTCGTCGGGCTACCTGATGGGCACTTATGAAAACCCCACCAATGCTGGCGACGGCTACGCGATGGCTTATCACGCGGGGGCCGAACTGGCGAACCTGGAGTGCTTCCAGATCAACCCGTTGATCAAGGACTACAACGGCCCGGCCTGCGCCTACGTCACCGGTCCGCTGGGCGGCTATACCGCAAATAACAAGGGCGAGCGCTTTATTGAGTGCGACTACTGGAGCGGCCAGATGATGTGGGAGTTCCATCAGGAACTCGAAAGCGGCAACGGCCCGGTGTTCCTCAAGCTCGACCACCTGGCCGAGGAAACCATCCAGAACATCGAGACCATCCTGCACAGCAATGAACGGCCGAGCCGTGGCCAGTTCCACGCCAATCGCGGCACCGATTACCGCAGCGACATGGTGGAAATGCACATTTCCGAAATCGGCTTTTGCAGCGGACATTCGGCCTCTGGTGTGTGGGTGAACGAGCGTGCGGAGACGTCGGTGAAGGGCCTGTATTCGGCCGGGGACATGGCGGCGGTGCCACATAACTACATGCTCGGCGCCTTTACCTACGGTTGGTTCGCCGGCACGAATGCTGCGCAGTACGTGGTCGAACGTGAGTTCAGCGCCGTAGATGCCGACCAGGTCACCGCCGAACAGGCCCGAGTCTACGCGCCACTGGACCGTGAAACCGGCCTGCCACCGGCCCAGGTCGAATACAAGCTGCGCCGCTTCGTGAACGATTACCTGCAGCCGCCCAAGGTCACCCGCAAGATGGAAATCGGCCTGCAGCGCTTCAGCGATATCGAGCGCGACCTGGACCAGATGAAAGCCCACAACCCCCACGAATTGATGCGCGCCATGGAAACCAGCGTGATCCGCGACTGCGCCGAAATGGCCGCCCGCGCTTCGCTGTACCGCGCCGAGAGCCGCTGGGGCCTGTACCACCATCGCGTTGATCACCCGCTGCGCAATGACGCCGACTGGTTCTGCCATTGCCACCTGAAAAAGGGCGATGACGGGCAGATGGTCAGCTTCAAGAAACCCGTTGAGCCCTATGTGATCCCGCTGGACGCCGAAGAAATGCAAGCCTACGACCGCCTGCGTGTTGGGGCTGATGCTGCTTGACCCTATAGAGAGCGCAAAAGCGCCCAGGACACCGTGAAATGGCCTACCAACCCCAGGAAATATTCTTTCGCTCCAACGCGCCGGTAACGATCGACGAAGACAAGTGCATCGCCGAAAAAGGCTGCACGGTGTGCGTCGACGTGTGCCCGATGGACCTGTTGGCGATCAATCCCGCGACGCAGAAAGCGTACATGGCGTTCGACGAATGCTGGTACTGCATGCCCTGCGAAAAGGATTGCCCCACCGGCGCCGTCAAGGTCGAGATCCCGTACCTGCTGCGCTGAGCGTTACAACTCCAAGCCATCCGCCAACTCCGGACGCCACTGCCGTACCCCTCGTTTCCCACCGTGCCTGATCACGGCGGAGACGATCCTATAACCATGATTCGAGGGGAAACACCCAATGTTCTTGCGCGCAACCTTTGCCAGCCTGGTGCTGGCTTCCATCAGCCTGTCGGTACAGGCACAAACCATCCGGGTCGCCATCGGCACCCAGGACACCACCATCAACTGCGCCGCCGGCGGCTTGCTGATCCGCGAGCTGGGCCTGCTGGACAAGTACTTGCCCCACGACGGCAAGTACAAGGACGCCACCTACGATATCCAGTGGAAGAACTTCACCAGTGGCGCACCGCTGACCAATGAGATGGTGGCCGGCAAGTTGGATTTCGGTGCCATGGCCGACTTCCCTGGCGCGTTCAATGGCGTAGCGTTTGAGGGCGCGGGCAAGCACAGCCTGTTTATCAATGTGCTGTCGGGCAATATCAAGGGCAGCGGCAATGGCATCGTGGTACCGACCGAGTCTAGCGCGCAGTCGTTGGCGGACTTGAAAGGCAAGACCATTTCGGTGCCATTCGCGTCCACCGCGCACGGTATGTTGCTGCGGGCCGTCGCCGCCCAGGGCTGGGACCCGCTCAAGGACGTCAACATCATCGCCCAGGCGCCGGAAGTGGCGGGCTCGGCGTTGCAAGCCAATAAAATCGAGGCGCATGCCGACTTCGTGCCGTTTGCCGAGCTGTTTCCCAACCGTGGTTTCGCCCGCAAGATCTACGACGGTTCGCAGTCCAACACACCGACCTTCCACGGCGCTTTAGTGGATGAAAGCTACGCCCGCCAGTACCCGGAAGTGGTGGTCGCCTACTTGCGCGCCAGTATCGAAGCCAATCAACTGCTGGCGGCAGAGCCTGAAAAATACAGCGAGCTGATCGAGAAAGTCACCGGCGTTGAAGCCGAGGTCAACTACCTGTTCCATGGCCCGCTCGGCGTACAAACCCGTGACCTGAGCTGGAAACCAGAGTATCGCCAGGCCGTCGGCACCGCCATCGACACCCTCAAGCTGCTGAAAAAAGCCGACCGCGGCCTGGACCTCAATACTTTTATCGACGACCAGTACATCCGCGCGGCCTTCAAGGCGTCCGGCCTGGACTATCAGGCTCAGCTGGGCAACTACGCCCAGGCCCCGCTCAAGGCCAACGACGCGTTGACCGGCAAGCCGATCACCGACTGGAAGCACGTGGCGCAAATCTGGGTGAAAGGCGAACCCAAGGTGCGTGATTATGCGTCGGCCGAGTCTGCCTTCAGTGCACTGGCCAACTTGAAAAAAGACGGCAAGGCAGTGCGTGCGGTGTACGCCCAGGCCGAAGACAGCGGCATCAAGCTGCTCGCCAATCAAGCCTGGTTCGCCAGTGACCGCCAGGGCAAGCTGAGCGCGTTCCTGCTCAAGGGCCAAGCCCAGCAATTCGCTGACGCCCAGGGCGCCCAGGGCGGCCAGGGCGGCCAGGGCGGCCAGGTGTTTGATTTCACCAGCGCTGGCGCCCAGGCCGTGGCCGGTCGCTGATATGTCGACTTATCGCTGGCTGCCGCGCGCGGCCTCATTGCTGGTGTGCCTGCTGTTTTGGCAGCTCGCGGCCAGTCATCACTGGAACCTGTGGCTGGTGACCTTTGCCAACGTGCCCACGCCGGGCGCTGTCGTGGAGGCAGCGCTGGGCCTGGTGGATTCGGGCAAGCTGGCCCAGCACCTGAGTGCGAGCCTGACCCGGGTGTTCGAAGGTTACCTGGCGGCGGTGCTGGTGGGCGTTGGCCTGGGCATTGCCATCGGCCGCTCGACATGGGCTGAAGATGTGCTGTTGCCGCCTCTGGAGGTGATCCGTCCGATTCCGGCAGTGGCCTGGATTCCGTTGGCAATCCTGATGTTTCCATCGTCGGAGCTGTCGATGGTGTTTATCACCTTTACCGGCGCGCTGTTTCCGATCCTGCTCAACACCGTGCATGGCGTCGAAGGCGTCGATCCCCGGCTGATCGCGTCGGCGCGCAGCCTGGGGGCCGGGCGCCGCGCAATCCTGCTGGAGGTGATTGTGCCGGGCGCCGCGCCGAGCATCATCACCGGCTTGGCCATCGGCATGGGCACCTCGTGGTTCTGCCTGGTGACGGCGGAGATGATTTCCGGGCAGTTCGGCATCGGCTATTACACCTGGGAGTCGTACACCATCCAGAACTATGCCGACATCGTGGTCGGCATGTTGTTGATCGGCGTGCTGGGCATGGGCAGCAGTTGGCTGGTCAAGCGCCTGGGCGCCGTGTTCACCCCTTGGCATCGCCCGCGAGGTAAAGCCTGATGGAAGGTCGTATAACAATCAGTGGATTGTCGATTGTGCTCGGCGAGCGTGAACAGGCGTTCGAGGCAGTCAAAGCGCTGGAGTGCAGCATCGAGCCAGGGCAATTCGTGTGCATCCTGGGGCCGTCGGGCTGCGGCAAGTCGACCTTGCTTGGCGCGCTGGCCGGGCACCTGGTGCCGAGCCAGGGCACGTTACAGATGGATGGACAGGCGGTGGTCGGCCCGTCCCAGCAGCGCGGCATGGTGTTTCAGCAGCACACGCTGTTCCCGTGGCGCACCGTGCGTGAGAACGTCGCATTTGGCTTGAAAATGCGCGGCGTGGGCAAGGCTGAACGGCTGGCGGCGGCGGATGAAATCCTCGCGCTGGTCGGGCTGGAAGGCTTTGCCGAGCGTTGGCCGAACCAGCTCTCGGGCGGCATGCAGCAGCGTGTGGAAATTGCCCGTGTGCTGGTCAACCGGCCGAGCCTGCTGCTGATGGATGAGCCGTTCGGCGCACTGGATGCGCTGACCCGCATGAAGATGCAGGCGTTGTTGCTGGATATCTGGACGCGCATCCGCACCACTGTGGTGTTTGTCACCCACGATATCGATGAAGCCCTGTTCCTGGCTGATCGCATCCTGGTGATGAGCCCACGCCCTGGGCGCATCATCGAAGACTTCCAACTGGATTTTCCCCGACCACGCCACACCGAACTGATGACCACCCCCGAATTCACTCACCTCAAGCGCCATTGCCTGGCACTGCTGCACCATGAAGATGGCCGCCAGTTGCCACGCCTGAACCCGCTCGGGTTGCCCACCGATCATTCAACACCGCGATTTGCCATATGACCTATAACCCGGAAATAGAAGCCTTGCGACCACGTCTGCAAGCCACGGACGCCGGCATGCGCCGCATTGCCCTGATTGACCTGGCCGATCTGGAAGACCCCGATAGCCTGCAATGGCTAGTGGACAGCCTGCGCAACGACTCGTCCATAGAAGTGCGCGCCCAGGCCGCGACCTTGCTGGAAGCTTGGGAAGACGGCGATGTGGTGCAGGCCTTGTGTGAAGCGCTCACGGATGCCGATTCGTCAGTGCGCGAAGCAGCAGCGCAAAGCCTGAGCGTATTGAAGACTGCCGAAGCGGGCAGGTTGCTGCTGCCTTGGACCGGGCACGCCAATATCAGCGTGCGCACCGCCATCTTCCGTGCCCTGCGCGAATTGCGCCTGGACGCTGCTGCGCCGGCAGCCTTGTCGGCCCTGGTGGATGTTGATGCGGGTGTCCGCCGCGAAGCAGTGGGCGTGCTGGGTTGGCTCAAACATCTGCCCGCGCTTGAAGCATTGGCCACCTTGGCCAGCGGTGACCCCGACACCGAAGTCCGCCGTGCCGCCACCGGAGCACTGGGCTTGGCGAGTGACGACCAGGTCCTACCGGCGTTGCACCAAGCGTTGCTGGACCCGGCCTGGCAAGTGCGCGAAGAAGCTGCGACCACCTTGGGCAAAGTCGGCAGCCTGAATGCCGGAGACGCACTGGTCGCCGCGCTGGCGGATGAGTATTGGCAGGTTCGCCTGCGCGCTACGCGCAGCCTTGGCCGGTTGCATTACTTACCCGCACTGGAAGCCTTGATCCAGACCCTGGGCCACAGCATCAGTAACCTGCGCAAGGAAGCCGCCCTGGCACTGGGTGAATTGGGCGATCGCCAAGCGCTGACGGCCTTGCGGGATGCCGCCGACGATGGCGACCCGGAGGTGCGCAAGGCCGTGCGGATTGCCTTGGCGCAACTGCAATGACCGTCGCGCCGAACGCCATAGGCAAAGGTCGCGACGGTCGATTGCGCCTGGAATGGGCGCAAGGCGCGCAGTGGATTGATCACGCACGCCTGCGCCGGGAGTGCCCGTGCTCCCAATGCCGGGCGTTTCGTCTGCGGGGCAGCCAGCCGTGGGTGTCAGAGGCGGTGAGGGTGGTGCAAATCCACCCTCAGGGTTATGGCGTGCAACTGGTGTTCAGCGATGGCCACCAGCGCGGGATTTATCCCTGGGCGTATCTGGCCGCCATGGGCAATGATCAGGAGGAGGGCGGGGCGCTGGCCAAGTGAGCCGGCAGGCGCCGCAAGGTCCACAGTGTGGTGAGCATCGCGGCGATGGCGCACAGTGCAATGCCCATCAGCATCGGCGCTGGTGTGTGATCGGCGAACACACCGATCACCGTCATGGACACGGCTGCCGTGATCATCTGGATCGCACCGAGCAAGGCTGACGCAGAACCGGCCACCGCGCCGTGGTCCTCCAGCGACAAGACGCCCGCCGCCGGTAACAGCAGACCGAGAAAACCGAAGCCGATAAACAGCAATGTCATCATCAAGGCCAGGCTATCGATCCATAGAGTGGTGGCTGCCAGTACCGCCATAACCGCCGCCACGGCCACCACCGACCAACGAATCAGCGGCGCCAGGCCATAGCGTGCGCTGAGGCGTGCCGTGAGTTGGCTCATGGCGAAAAACGACGCAGCATTCACTGCAAACCCCAGGCTGAACTGCGTGGGCGTCAGGCCGTAATGTTCGATGTACACGAACGGCGCGCTGCCGATAAACACAAAGAACGTCGCCAAACCGAATCCGCACACCACCGACAAACCGATGAATACCGGGTCACGCAACAATGCGCCGTAGCTGCTGAAGGCGTTGCCCAGGGTCTTGCCCAAGCGCCGTTCGGCGGGATGGGTTTCCGGCAATTGCACGATGGTCATCACCAGGCACGCCACTGCGAGCACCGCCAGCACGGCAAACACTTCGCGCCAGCTCCACAAAGAGATGACCAGGCTGCCAGCGAGCGGCGCAAGGATCGGCGAAACACTCATCACCAGCATCAGCAACGCCATGAGTTTCGCGGCTTCATGCCCGGTGTACAGGTCACGCACGATGGCGCGCGGAATCACCATCCCCGCGCACGCACCGAACGCCTGCAGGGCACGAAAGGCGATCAGTGATTCGATCGTCGGCGCCAGCGCGCAACCGACACTGGCTACGGCAAAAATCACCAGGCCGACATAGATCGGCGGCTTGCGCCCGAACACATCACTGATCGGACCGTAGAACAATTGGCATACGCCGATGATGACGAAGAATACGGTAAGGCTCATCTGCACCAACGCTGGCGAGGCGTGCAGGCTCGCGCCAAGGGTTGGCAGCGCCGGCAGATAGATATCGATGGCGAACGGGCCGACGGCAGTGATCAAGCCCAGCAGGAGGGCAAGGTGGGCGATGCTTCGAGACATGAGCAGTTCCGGGCAGAGCAAGGGCCGGTCAGCTTAAGGGATACGCGCAGATCCGCAAACTTAGGCTTCAATAAGCAGTAGGGATGGCCGATAACATGAGCAGCGGGGCTTCTGCGGTTGGGTTCCCAACCGGCTGACCAGGCACGGGGATACCAGCATGACGATCAAACTACGCTTGATGCTGTTGATAGCGACCGGATTGCTCGCCGCCTTGATCATGAGCCTGGCCGGCTACCTGGGAAATACCCGGATGGGCACTGCCGTGCAAGACAGCGAAGTGAGCATGACGGTGCTGCGCAACCATATGGAAGCCGACATGATGCACGACGCCCTGCGCGCTGACGTGTTGTCGGCGATGCTGGTGGGCCTGGGTAAAAGCACCAGCAGCAAGGCCGAAGTCGACAATTCTTTGAAAGAGCATGCCGAGCACTTCCGGCAGGTCTTGGCGGACAACCTCAAGTTGCCGCTGGACGCTACGCTCAAGGCAAGCCTGGAAAAAATCAAACCTAGCCTGGATAACTACATCGCCACCGGCGAGCGCATCGTCGCCCTGGCGCTGGACAATCCTGAAGCCGCGCGCGGGGAACTAGGCACATTCAACGCCGCGTTCAGCCAGTTGGAAGATCAAATGGCGGGCCTGAGCGAGTTGATCGAAACCAATAACCAGCAGACCAGCATGGGCACCCGGCAGACCATCAGCAACGCCAACGTCACCCTGGGCGTGGTGTTGATTGCCAGTCTTCTACTGCTGTTGGCCCAGGGCCGTTGGGTGATCCTCAGCATCATGGGCCCACTACAAGCGGCTAGCCGCATTGCCGCCAGCATCGCGCGTGGCAACTTGAGCGAACCCATCGTCGAGCCCCAACGCAAGGACGAAGCCAGCGCCTTGATCCGTAGCCTGGCGACGATGCAAAAGGACCTGCGCGGCATGATCGACGTGGTGCGCAGCAACGCCCATGGCGTCAATGGCATGAGCGAGCAACTGAGCCGTGGCTGCCATGAAGTGGCCGGCAGCAGCCAGCAACAGAGCGCCGCCGCCAGCACCATGGCCGCCGCAGCGAGTGAAATGACCGCGAGCATCGAGGAAATCACCCGGCATGCCGGACGCGCACTGGACATGGCCAACCAGGCGCAAATCTTGGCCAAGGACGGCGGCCGGGTGATTCATCAGGTGGTCAGTGACATGGATGGCATTGCCCGTTCCGCGCAGCAATCGGCCCAGGTGATCCGCACACTGGACAAGGAGTCTGAGGCCATTTTCAGCATTATCCAGGTGATCAAGGGGATCGCTGACCAGACCAACCTGCTGGCCCTGAATGCCGCGATCGAGGCCGCCCGTGCGGGCGAGCAGGGGCGCGGATTTGCCGTGGTTGCTGATGAAGTGCGCAGCCTTGCTGGACGCACCAGCGCGTCGACCCAGGAAATTGCCGCCATGGTCGGGCGTATCCAGCAGAACACCCGGGAAGCGGTGACCAGCATGGAGGAGGGCGTTGCTCAGGTGGACAAAGGCATGGCGGTCACTGCCGAGGTAGAGCGGGCGATTCGCGAGATTCTCCAAGCGACGTTGAACACCACGGAAATGGTCAACGATATCTCCCGGACCATCGGCGAACAGAGCCTGGCCAGCAATGAAATTGCGCACCAGGTGGAGATGATTGCGGGGATGTCAGAGAGCAATAGCCGAGTGATCGGGCAGACGGCGTCGACCACTGATGAACTGTCCAACCTGGCCGGGAAGTTGTCGCAGTCGGTTGATCGGTTTCAGATGTAACTTATTGATTTAACTCAACTAAATAGTCATTTAGTTGAGTTGGCTATCAGGGCAGGGGACTCAAGACTGGGAGAGGGTGGCCGTACGCCGCTCAGCGATACGCTCAACGGTTTGCATATGCTCCGTACCCCATTGGCACAGCCCGCCCAACGCCGTCGCCAAGGACCGCCCGAACGGTGTCAGCGAGTACTCGACCTTGGGCGGTATCTCCTGGAAATCCACGCGGGAGATGATCTCGTCGCGCTCCAATTCCTTGAGTTGCTGGATCAGCACCTTATCGGTCACGCCGCCAATCGCGCGTCTTAATTCCCCATATCGATGAACATTTTGCGCAAGGTTGAACAGCACCAGCGGCTTCCATTTACCGCCAATCACCGCCAGGGCGGCCTCGAGCCCGCAATTGAATGAGTTGTTGGCCATGATCGAGCTGACTCCACGTAGGGTACTTACCAAAAGGTGCATACTATTCAAAAGAATAGCGTAGATCTACAGTTGGGCCTCAACCTTATTCATTGGAGTTCACCATGAGCAGGCTCAACGGAAAAATCGCAGTCATTACCGGTGGCAACAGCGGCATCGGCCTGGCAACCGCCATTCGCTTCGCGGCGGAAGGCGCTCAAGTCGTCATTGTAGGCCGTCGACAAGAGGAATTGGACAAGGCGCTGCAACTGATTGGCCCTGAAGCCATCGCCATACAAGGCGACATTTCAAAACTGGACGACCTCGATCGCGTGTTTACCCAAGTCAAAGCCGCCAAAGGCCGGGTCGATGTGCTGTTTGCCAATGCAGGCCTGGGGGATTTCCAGCCGATCGGCTCGATCACCGAGGAATCGTTTGACCGTACCTTCGGCATCAACGTCAAAGGCACGCTGTTCACTGTACAAAAAGCCTTGCCACTGATGAGCGCCGGCAGCTCGGTGATCCTCACAGGTTCGACCACAGGCACCATGGGCACACCGGCATTCAGCGTGTACAGCGCCACCAAAGCGGCGCTGCGTAATTTCGCCAGGAGCTGGGCGCTGGACCTGAAAGGCACAGGCATTCGCGTCAACGTACTTTCACCAGGGCCGATCTCGACACCGGGCTTGGACCTGGCGCTTTCAGGTACAGGCCAGAAAGACGCAATCATCGACGACATGACCGCGCAGGTTCCGTTGAGCCGTATTGGCAAGCCCGAGGAAATTGCAGCGGCAGCGTTGTTCCTGGCATCGGATGAGAGCAGCTTCATGACCGGCAGTGAAATGTTTGTCGATGGAGGCTTTGCTCAGGTTTGAGTGAGATAGGGGTTTTGCCTGTTGAAATCTGATGGGCACTGCCCCTGATCACGCAATACGATATTACGCATAATGTATATTATGTTAAACGAGGTGCTATGTCAGATATGTTCATAAGCTACGTAAGTCACTGATTCGACCAATTCGTATTTGACGCCTACTCTCTCAACGGGCCATGTCCATAGTGTTCATGACGAGTCCTTGAATGAGGTGGCTTTCGATGAAACTGATTCAGTGCAGGTTCTCTTCAGGTCAAAGACTACCGCTGCTTGTACAAGCTGGTGATGCGACGCCGTTGCCCATACTCATTCCGTTCATCTACGTCCAACTCAAACTCAGGCACCGCGCTTACAACACGGCTGCGGCGCACCTGCGCGCGATCCAGGCTTTCTACGCTTATGCCAAAAGCCGAGATCTGGATATCGATGAGACCATCTTGGCCTGCGACTTTGAAGCGATTCTGGCTTTGCTGGACGGTTACGCTATTTGGCTCCAAAGTGGCCGTCATGCCGATAATCTGATCGCCCGAATCGGCAAAGCTGGCACTGTACTTTGTCAGCAGATCAGTTCACGAACACGTGACCAGTACCTGCGCCTGCTGAAAAAATACTTGTCTTGGTGCGTCACCCGTTACATCCCGCGCGTCCGTCAGAATTCAGCCACACAGGCTGACATCAACGTGGTATTTGCCGATGTTGCCGACGCCATTGAGCGACGCTTTGAGAGCCATATCATCAATGCTCGTCCCGATCGCACTCGTTACCGCAGCCTGACAGATACGCAACTACAGATCGTTCGCACACTGATTCGCCCTGGCGCTGCGGCGAATCCGTTCCCGGAACGTTTGCAACTGCGTAACTGGCTAATGATTGAATTGCTCTTGGAGACCGGCATCCGTCGCGGAGAGCTTCTGAAGCTCTACACCACGGATATCAATAAAGGTTCTCAGCACGCCTATGTCAGCATCAATGATCGCGAAAATGATCCCCGCGACCCGCGCGTTGAAGAGCCTGCGCTCAAAACACATGGGCGGACCGTAGGCATCTCCGCACAGTTGTATGAGGTCTACGAGCGCTATATCCAGCGCGACCGGCGCCCTCTGCGTGACGGTAAACCGATGAAATTGCTGTATCACTATTTGTTCATCTCGGATCGTGGCCGCCCTCTGTCGATCCGCGCGTTGTCTAACGTTCTTGATCGGCTGTTTCTGACTATTGAGCTGGCTCATCCAGGATTGTTGCCTACACTTTCTGCGCATGACTTTCGCCACACCTTTGCAGACCACTTTTTGGCTTACCTGGTCGAAAAGCGTGGGCATGACCTCGAGCGGGCCACGGACGAACTACGGCGAGTCTGCGGTTGGTCTGAGACCTCGACTATGCCACGCCGTTATGCAGGTCGTTATCTAGCCGAGTCGGCCAACCTCCACAATGCCCAGCGCACCTCGGCAGCCTGGAGCCGACTTGACAGTTAAGGAGGTTCTCCGTGACCAAATCAGCCGATCAAGAACACGCGTCACCGCCCTCCTCTTTGCCAGCTTACGTGTTCAGGGGGCCCGCTCACGTTGCGATTCGAACTCGCACTAATGACCAACCACGCTACGTCGATACCCGGCTAAAGGTGTGGACATGGTACGACGGTGGAGTCGCGCTGAAAATTGATTGGGTCGAGCTAGCCTTAGCTCCAGAGCTTACTGAAATAGCCAAAGGCTTTATGGCTTATTCGTTAGAGAAGTATGCTCCCCAAACAGCATTCATGTTTGCTAGGTTTCTTGTCTACTTATCAAGCACCAACCTCGCCCAACACTTTCCTTGGGGTCAGCAAAACTTTATTGCCAAATTAGAAGACTTTAAACAAGTTAGGCACAACCTAATTGGGCTTCGCAGATTTTATCGCTGGGCAATGGATAGAGGAATTAATGGATTCGATCCAATTACATATTTAAAAATCAAGGAGGTAAAATCAGATCGGGTTGACCCCTATGCTCGAATTTTTCTCTCGCAGTCTGGGTTAGAACTTGACGAGGAAGTTCGATTGCTCAAACGCATTGAACGAGAACCTAAATCTGACTCTTGGGAGGATGTTCAGCTTAATATAGTGCTTCACTTGGGTTTCGAACTCGCACCTCGGTCGATTCAATTTCATTCACTTGACATTGCTGACTTTGAGTTTATTGAGAGCGCAGGTCACGAGAAGTACTATACCCTGTGGTTACCCATGGCCAAAAAAGTCGGCCAGCGCAGACCTGAGCGGCGCCCCCGCAAGATAACCACCCGCCTGGGTGAGAAAATCTCACGCCACGTTTTAGAAATTCAACGCCGTTTTGGTAGCGACTGTGAACCATTATTTGTCAATCCTTGTGGAAGGCGTCTCTCGGTTATTGAAATCGGTACGGGCCTCAAATACGAGCTGCGTGAAGCTGGGATAGATAGGCCGAATCAGGTATCCATGTTGTTGCGCCATCACCTCGGGCAAGGCTTGGCGGATCAGGGTACTCCAGCAGACATGATTGCCGAACTGCTCGGTCACAACAGCACGGTTGCAGCGCGTGCTTACGTAACGGCCACCCCTAACATTGCCCGGATCAAAGAGAAAGCACTGGGTAAGAGCCCGGCCTATCAACGCATCATGCGCAGCTTATTAACTGGGAAAATCGTCCAACGCCGCGATGCAACTCCTGAAGCAGCCGTCCGCGGCGTCATTGATACGCAATACATAGGCGATATTGGTGCATGCGCCCTGCCCGTTCATACCCACTGTCCCTACAACCCTATATACGCGTGCTACACCTGCAAGAAGTTCCACCCCTTTGCTGACGGCCGCCACGAGCAGGTAAAGGATGCGCTCCAGCGGGAGGCCCAACGGTTCATTGATATGGCAGAACAAGCCGGTGATCTGAGTCACAACCGGCCCCTCGCCCAGCATCAGACAACCATCCTGGCAGTAAGCGCTACGATCGAACGCTGCCGGCAGCACACGGAGGGTGCCGAAGGTGACGCTGTCTAGGGCAAGGCTGAGCCTCGAAAGCTTTATTGCACAGGAGCAAGCGATTTTTCGGTCATTACCGATTTCAACACCATGGGCGGAATCATTCTGGGGTATCGGAAATTGGTTGCCGCAAAGGGATGTTAACAAACATGCACTTACGTTTGAGACGCACCGACAAGCCCTGGAAAAGACAGGTTATCCTGCACCGCCGAAGGGCCCACTCCCCTTTGCTTTCCAAGACTTTAGCAAGGCTCTAATTGTGTATTTACAACGCACCAGAAGCCTGAAGTTTTCGATGGTGGCTGCATACAATATTGCTGTTCGACGGCTGTACAACACCCTGTTTGAGCGCGGTGTATCCGACCCCACACTCCTGACGCGAGGCGATTTCGACCGCGTCGTAGGCTTTCTCCGTGAGAGCGGCTACAAGAATATCTACGACGCGATCTCTCACCTCCAAGTAATAGCGAATACGATTGATAATCTCCAATTAACCGAGTTCGCCATCCACTTTGAGCATGATGCAAAACCAGAAAAACGCCGACACGATTACATTTCATTGCACGACCCTGATCGTGCGGTAAAACAGCGTAAATCTGATGATAGATTACCTTCTCGTGAGGCGATGGAGGCATATGCACTATGTTCGAACAACCCACTTAGTGACGGCGAAGAAATTTTGCTGCGAGTGATCGACTTATTGATAGCGACTGGGCAACGAGGTAACGAAGTAGCCGTAATACCCTATGATTGTTGGGTCGAAAGGCCGATCAAAGGGACGACAGGAGAAGTAGTTGTCGATGCACATGGCAAGCCTCTGGTCGAATGCGGGATTAGGTACTTCGCGGAAAAGCAATTTCAGTCCCGTGTTCATTGGCTGGCTGAAAGCGACATTCCTCTAGCCAGGCGCGCAGTAGAGCGATTAAAAACGCTAACCAATGAACAACGAGAAATTGCCGCCTGGCAAGAACTCCACCCAGGACGTATTTGGAGCTACCCCCCTCAGTCAGTGATCTCCGATGCAAAGGTCTTGGACTGGCTAGGTTTTAGCGAAGCAAGAAGCGCAAGCAGAAATCTATACCTTTTCCTCACACGCAACGGTGTCCATCCATTTGACGATGAACCGGATGAAAAGCAAGGAAGGTCGTTAAAGCGACGTTACGTCGCCGGGGAGATTGAGCGACTGATCGTCCCGAGGATCCGTGGGCACGCGGCATTGACAGAAAATGTCGGGGGACAAGTTCGTATCGTACTTAGAACCAGCGAAACGCTTGCGATCGCTTTCGACGGCCAATTTCGTTTCGGTGGACGTGAGGCGAATGTGTTTCGTGCGGTCCCGCGTCGGGTCACCCTCGGGGATATCAATCACGCATTAGGTGACGATGAAAAATATACGTCCATTTTTTCGCGTCGTTCATTAACCGAATCCGATGGAACTCCGATTAGGCTAACAAGCCACCAACCTAGACACTGGCGGAACACAATTTACCACTTGACCGGTATGAGCGATGTTCAGCAAGCATTGGCTCTGGGGCGAAAACGCCTCGACCAGAATGTTTATTACCAACACACGAGCATTGAAGAATACACCGCAGCCCATCATGAGTTTCTGGCGTTCAATAGCTATCACGAGCGCCTCGACTTTCTACATACAGCCATAAGAGGTAAGCGAATTCATGGCGCTTTGACCGATAGTTACCATGCTTTGCTATCAGATAAAGGTACAACAATTGCGGAAGCATTCCTCACCGTACACGCCACGGCGCTGCATGTGACCCCTTTCGGAGGTTGTATCCACGATTTCTCCCAGGCCCCCTGCCCTAAGCATCTTCAATGCTGGAATGGCTGCTCGCATCTACATCTGATGGGCACTCCATCGGAGCGGGTCAACCTTGAAAAACAAGCCAAGAATCTGACGAAGGCAATATCCATCATGCGCGACGCAGGCACCGGGGAGGCAGGCAGCGATGTATGGCTAGCAGACCAGGAAAACAAGCTCAAGAATTTAAAATCTGTCCTTGCACGCGATACCAATGGAGGTGTGCAACGCGTGTTTCCAAACGGGCGTCCAATCACGGTTGTGGACTCGGACAAACGACACAGTTCGGTATCAGATGACTAGGGGCAACTATGGCACGACGACAGACATTGAGGGGCGGCACTCTTGACGAAGCAATAGACGCTCTCCTCGCCCAGATGATTAGCTCAGGAGTGGAGATCGCTCCCATTTCCCGACCGGAGGTGCAGCGCCGGTTGGGCCTGACAAGCCGAGCTACGCTAGGAGGTGACCGTGGAGAAAGAATTGAGGCCGCCCGTATTGTTCAAATGAGAGAAAGCGGGAGGGATCCGGATGGTGCCCGCCGGCGCAGGAGTCTAGAAGAGCGTATTGCAAGTCTTCAAGCGGAGAACGCTGCGTTGGCAAGACAGCGAGACAAGCTTTTCGAGGCTCTGTCAGTAATAGCACACAACTGCCTTATGAACGGTTTGGACGTAGAGTCAGTAATGGCACCGTTGAGAAACACCCGATAATCAGGCTGAGTAGTCTTCGTATCGACTACAAATTACGGCATGGTAATCTGCCCACATTGCTAGGCAGTACTGCGTCAGCTCTTACGACTGCACATTACGGTACACGTTCGTCCCAGACGCAGAGCGTTGACATGAGCGCCAACCGCTCGTAGAGTTTGGCTTGTAGACCTTGTAGACCTTGTAGACCTTGTAGACCTTGTAGACCTTGTAGCCCTTGAGGCACTTGAGCTTTAACTCCCCTTGAGGGATCTGCAAAGCCCGGTAACGACCGGGCTTTTGCCTTTCTGCTGTATTGCTCTGAACTCTCATAAGACGTTCCCTCGTATTCACCCTTTTATCGCCGTTGTGTTTTCAACCAGACGCGGCTTGCTCAGGGCTCCTCGTACTCGCCTCAGTTTAGGGCAGCGAGGTATCTACAAAACGCAGGGCGATTCAGTCGCCGTCCGAGTTAGAAGGTCCTGCTGAGCGCTTGAAAGAGGTGATGAGAAAACCTGCTGGATCACGCCGTCAACGCATTCCCCACCAGAGTTCGCCCGATAGAGAAAAATACGATTTCTACCCCGACGGCGGGGGGCATCATCCCACTGCCTCCTCTATTAGCCAAAAGGTTCATCTCATGGCTACTGACGAACAGTGGGCCTGGGAGCTTGGTGAATCAACACACAAAGATCCCTACAGCACCTTTGGCAGCGATCACCATCAGCGCTGGCAATCCTTCAACGCTCATCTGCCTATGCAGGGTACTCAGCAAATTCTCGTCGAGCTCACTCGGGCGAGCCGGACAACCGTCGGGATGCGAATGCCATTCGCCCACATAATCCACCATGCCAGCAGTACGCTTGTGTACTACCTCCAGCGCTTCTGCCTGGCCCTCTTGCCCTCTAATGAAATGGCTCGGACTGGCCTCGCTGTCCGGCGGTGCCGGCAGAACGTCAACAATGACAATCGTCTTCGTTTTGAGATCCGTGACGCCGAGGATTGCGCCACCCGTTTCGTTCGGAAGGGCCTTCTGTCGAGCGGTGTACAATTTCTGAACCAGTGACTCGTCGTACTTCACCGTCCAGCCAGATGATTGCGCAGTATGCACTTGCGCGGTGTCGATCTCATGAGCGGTAACCGATCCGGATCGGTCATCTGATTCCCAGACACAAATCCTTGCCTGCGACTTGGCGACTGACTGCCGAAGCTGCCTGGAAAGAATTCCGGCATGACCATGAATAGATTCACCCGACATCCTTACCGAAATGTCACGACAGCCACCGCCCACCCAGCGATCCCCCAGAGGCTGGGCCAAGTGCTCATGACCCCACTCGTTTTCCAGTATCGCTCGGTAGTACTGCCCCTCCAGACCGTCAATGCGCCGAAGCCTGTCCTGATCTTCGAGAATCATCACACTTGAGAGACCTGAAGGTGTAACGAACAAGCTCACGGTGCGGGGAGCTTCCGGTCTACGGGCGAGCTCACGTGGTGCCTCCAACGTTGTCGTTACATCCACCAAGATTTGGGCACCGCTCAACGACGAGGCGATCTCCTCGGTATCCTCAAGTATGCTTTTGGCAATTGCCTTGGGTGGATCCCAGTTCGGAAAGATTTCTACAGCCAGATCCCTCACTACGTTGACCTTTGGCCGGCCAACGTATAAATCGAACGCCACATGGCGGCATAAATTGTGAGGCAGCACCCGATCAGGGTCTATGAACGTCCACCGCCCCCAGCCTTGGCGAATCCATAGATCAGCCAACACGCTACCTAACGCCCCCACCCCGGCCAGGACGCCTTGGATGTCACTGTTCTCCTCAGGGGTGCCCGATAGATCACGAGCGGCTTTGGCTGTGAGAGCACTTCGAACTTCTACCGACATGAGCGGGATCAATCGCCAGGCAATACTGCCAGCTCCACCGAGGATCACGCTACGGTGACTCAACCCTTTCGAATCAGGGGGGCCTAGCATATCTAGGGCCGTTGCTAGGTCAAACAGAGAGACGTCCAGCATGTACCCAGCTACGTCAAAGCGTTCAGCCTCGCCGTCGCGTACGCGCGGAATCCAGACAGTAATGAGTACACCTTGGCCTTGGGCGGGAGCAGCAGAAACACCGCCTTCAATGGCGTCGTAAACGGTCGCATGAAGCGACTGATAGAGGTCGCTGCCCCAGCTTACGAGTTGATCATGCAGATCACCCAAGGTCTCTGGATAGCGAGCCAACGTTGGCGATCCCACAGGATTGACCACCATTGAGACCATCCTGACCAGCTTCGACTGGTCGCCTGGCCGAGTGGGATCGGCCCTCAAGATGATCGAGTCACCTACATCCACTTTGCAAATGGTCAACGTGTTGCTACCCGATTTTGCGTAATCGGTATAGTTGGAAGGCAGGATAAGCTGGTAAGGGCTCATGTAAAAAAGCTGCTCAACCGGCTGATCACTCCGGTGCAGTTTCAACAGAGCAGACTCTCGCAACCACCAGAACATTCGAGCGATGAAACGCTCCGGCGTCCAGGTTCGCTCGACCGTCGACCAATTGCTGTCGTACAGACAAAGCACCCTAGCCCCGCCTATGGAAGGTGGATGCTGGTGCGACAGCACAGGGAAGTCTTTACGCAGCGTGTAGACTACTACCGGCACGCGGAAGTCGGGGTTTACACCGACCGCCAATCGCTCGCGTCGCCTGACTCCTCCGAGATTACCCGAATCCACTGTACCGTCGCCGGCATCGATGACAATGTATTCGCTGATTATCGTCCCTGGTTTGTCCTTCCTGATTTCTCGAACATCGGTGTAGGGACAAGCACGTAAAGCTTTGAGGAGTGCCTGGGTATGGGGATAGAGGTGATCCTCATCTGCACAGTCCAAAACCTCACCGAGCTCGTAGTAATCGATCATTTGAACTTGCCAGCGCGTGGCGGAATCGACGCCGCTACGGAACTCGGTACCGCTCCAGCAAGCGCTGCAGCAACGGCCAGCAGTTTGACCTTACCATCCGACCGAACCTCGAAGTCCATGCAAGCCTTCTCACCGAGATCCCCAGTGCAAGAGAACCAACCATCAACTTCGTCCAGGATGCCCTGATACTCACGCTTCGCCCGGATGCAGGGCGGATCGCAATAATCGTCGAGAATCTCAACACTGCTGGAAACGATCGTTGCACCATTGCGTGCCTGGCTCAGGGCTTGACGGGCATCCCAACTTACCTTGGCGTTCTCGCCCTTGCCCGACCAGCTGTCCCACGAAAGCGTGTGCCAGGAACAGTGGTGCGGAGCTAGGAGCAGATCATATTCAAGCACCTCGGGCGTGGACTCGTAATGACTCCACATCCGCTCCCAGATCAATACCTCAGCGTCACCGCCAACAAGGAATTTGGTTTTGGTTTGCGAGTAAGCCGACGGCGAGATCTGAATATTCATGATCACGCTCGATTCGTTTTTTGTCAGGTCTTCTTCAAGATCCGCATCATCTTCATGCGGTGCCGGTGCGAGCAGGTGCGAGGTGAAAAACTGCGGAAGGTTTTCACCTGCGATCTGGCTGAAAGTCTGGCCGGCTTTAACCAGGATTGGGCCAAGATCGTCAGTCTTCCCCTGGTTGTCTTCGCCCATGATGCGAATGCGGTTCCCATCACCTGCAAAGCGATAATTGCGCCAGTAGATCACTCGCCGCCGCGCTTCTTTATCGAAAGCTTTCGCGTCGTCACAGAGGATGTGGTTCTTCGAACTCCGACGGAATACCAGAGGCGACGACCACATTTCACGGATCAAAATCCGCCTCTCCCAACGATCCTTGCCGTCGTCAGGGTAGTCCGCAGGATCGCCAAGCCAGAAGTGATTTCTCAGGCCTGCACAGTGGTCTTGGTCAGGATGACTCAATAGGAAGGCGTTGACGAATGGGCGGTCTTTGGCATCCCACTGCAGCCGCTCTCGCAATGCCCTGCCCACGTCAGGAGTGTCATCGTCTGGGTTGTCCGCAGCCTGGCGGATCCGCGAGTCAATCAGAATGGTGGTGACCAACGTATCGGCCAACCGGATCAACGTCATGTCACCGGTACCCACTTGAAAAAACGTCACCTTGGCAGCCATATATCCCTCCCCGGGCACTGGGCCATCTTTGAGAAACGCTACAGATACTGTAAGATACGTATAGAAACTCAATCCGTCTAGATACTATTCGAATATTTTTATACCCATTACCTACCAGGCTGATTTCAGATGACTGCTACCGCTACTCGTACCGGACGCTGGGGCCAGGAACGCCGCCTTGAATTTATAGATTTTCGGCTGCTGTGGGAGCGAAAACTCAATCGCTCAGACCTGACCATTTTTTTTGGGATTTCTGTTCCTCAAGCGTCATTGGATTTCGCGACCTATCAAGAACTCGCTCCTGACAACATGGCCTATGACCGAACGCTGAAAGCGTACGTGGCAGGCCCTGATTTCAAACCCGTCTTGACCAACCCGGATCCAGCGCACTATCTAAATGAGCTACAGCAGCGTGGCATAGGCAATATCGCCCCAACGGATAGTTTCATCGGCTGGGCGCCCCCAGTGGCGAACCTACCTTCTCCCATGAGGCAGGTTGATCAACAGATCCTGATCAAGCTCATCAGGGCGCTCCAGGCAGGCGAGGCAGTGGACGTCGACTATCGATCAATGACCAATTTCGACGAGCCAGCTGTTCGGACTATCTTCCCCACATCGTTCGCCCATGACGGCTTTCGTTGGCACACCCGCGCCTTCTGCTTCAAGTCAGGGATATTCAAGGATTTCGTTTTAGGTCGCATCAATGCCCTGAAGACTTCGTTTGCCCCTCCTTCAGAGGTGCCAGAGGACGTTGAATGGGAGACCTTCATCGATGTGGTGATCGGCCCGAATCCGAGCTACCCGCCACAAAAGCAAAAAGCAATCGAGCACGATTACCAGATGGTGAATGGCGAAGCTCGGCTCAGAGCTCGCAAGCCACAGTTGTATTACCTAAACCGCCGGCTGAACCTGAATGTGAAGCCAGGCGACCCGGTCAGTGAGCATCAGCAGATTGTGATGCTTCGGATTGAGAATGCTCGCAAGGAGTCAGCAGCAGATGAGTGAAACCACTTCAGCCAAGCCAAAGACAGATCTGACGATCGTCATCATCATCTATCTGCTGGCACTTCTGGTCTTCGCGACCTACTCCATCGGTGCGATGGCTCTGGGTTGGCTTTCTGAGCCCTATAGGCCTCTGAGAGTGCCGTTGATGTGTGGCGCGATCGCCTACGTTGGCGGTGCCCTGTACTGCTTCCGTGCGATTTACCTCAACAAGTGCGTCCACAAGCGCTGGGATCCGGACTGGCACGTCTGGTATTTCATCCGCCCCATCACCAGCACAATCGCCGGTGCGGTGAGCTACCTCTTCTTGAAGGCAGGCTTGTTGGTACTGGAGTCGACCGCGAACGCCGGAGCAAGCGAAATTGGATTTTTCGCACTGGCCTTCATAGCCGGCTTCAACGTCGACAAGTTCGTGGCGAAAATTGAGGAGGTCGCGAAGGCGGTGTGGGGCATTGATAAAACCCGGAGTGGACAGACTCGGGCTGGTGAGGCGGAGCCGGTCAAACCGCCCACTCCAACCTCCCCTCAAGCCTGAATTAGGTTCTTGCTTGGGAGTTTGATGCGGCAGGCTCACTGCCTGCCGCTGAGACTTCGTCAGACAGCAACTCAAAGCAGATTCGGCAGGAGAATCTTCAGCTGTAGGAAGACAAACCGCAAGAAGCAACCGCCACTGGCCAGGAACAGGCCAATGAGAGTGAGCCGGCATAACGGGCGCATCGTGTTTTGCCACTGCGCCACAATACGAGTGAATGTCAGCGCAGAAGCGTCGGTGCGGAACAGGTAGATGAAACCTTCCGCGTACGCCGACACCACCAAATTTCGAGGGGTTGGTAACCGCGATTGAAAATCCAGTGAGTTGTCGAACCAGCGCACCACCAAGTCGCCCTCCTTGCCCACCTTAGCCATTTCCGCCTCACTCTCATTCATGACGCTCAAGTGGAGGTTACGCAGAGGCATATTACGTGGGCACATTCGATGTACCGGCATGAACTTTTGGAATTCGTTCGGCTTGAATTCTTCTCGCCAGATCGCTGTCGATGTCAGTTTGGCGTATTCATGAAGTGCATACTCGATCCGTGCGGATGCGAATTCACCAAAGCCGCCGTAGGCTGGAATTTCACCATGCCGAGTGATGTCAAGCGCAAGTCGGTGTTTATAGGACTCTGGTTTAATTCCGCCTACATCCAAGTCATAAGGTTTAACGCCCCACCAGCGTCGCAGCTCATCCTCAACAAGAGCGAGTAGCCAGCGCCGCCCCTCAATGCCAAGGTATTCCTCCTTCCCAGCAAGCGTGCGCTTTAGCAGAACCGGACACTTCCACTCGAACCAGATCACCGCTAACAAGTAAAAGCCCCCGCCCACCAGCAACCAGCTCAAAGGCCCGACCGCGGCTTCTGCGCCCTTCAATGGCGGAGCTGCCTGAATGAATGCGGCGACCAACCCCCCCACCGCTGCGAGCTTGATACCGGCGCCTGACTTCATCCGCGACCAGAACGACCAACTCATCATTTGTCGAAACCGATGATATGCCATTTCCTGGCGCGTGTTGCGTCGCTCAGCCAAGGGAGGCCTGTAGAGCTCCTCATTCGGGAATTCATCCCAAAACCAGGAAATCCGGCTGAACTCAAACCGCCTCTCCCGACGCTTGTAACGACGGTGCTCTTTTTCCGATTCCGCTATCCGCCGGCGCATCTCATCGGTGAGCACGAACGCCTTTTTTGGCTTGATTGAGTCGTTTTGGTTTTCAGGTTCTGTTAGTTGGTTCTCAGCTGACAATGTGCCGCTCCTTGTCTGTTTGCTTCCGCGGGCTGCAAACGCAGGCGGTTCACAGCAAGCAAGTTAACGAACCAGATCAATGTCCTTAGCGTATACGAAGCCTTCGGTGGTGGTGATTGGTACGTTGGACGGGCTGCAAAAAACGTCGTGTTTGCCAATGTTGTTTTCAGCGCGATAAGACCAATTGAGCTCCAGGATTACCTTCTTTTCGCGTAGCTCTGGGATTTCTCGGCATTTGTCTGCAATAGTATTCGTAATGTTGAAAACGAATTTGTACATATCAAATCCGAGTTCGTAGACCCTTCCGTCAAGCCTTAGGCTAGGCTTTTGGCAGAACATTTCGAGGTCTTTCATGAGATTTGCGGCGTAGTCGAAGATCTCAGCGATATTACTCATTTCCCTTTGAATGAATCGCAATTTGGCTTTGTAATTTTTGTTTTTTTCGTCAGGTATCGTGTTATCGATAAATGATTTCACGCTTTTTGCGAGCACTTCTAGTGGTATTAGAAGGTGTTGCGAATGGCTAACGAGAACATTTTCCGCGACCTTGACACGGAGACGAATTTCGTTAACGTCGCCGACATGGTGAAAATAGTTTCTGATAAGCCGGAGTATTTTGAATTCTGGAGCAGTTTTGATGCTGCAGTTGAATAGCTCAAGCAGCTTATCAGCCGTAGAGTGGAGGTTATTCAGGTAGGTAAACAGCGTGTTGATGTCCCGCTCTTCAGAATGCCTGATGTCCAACAGTTCGCGCTGGCTGTGAAAATACCGATCAATAAACGTGTACTTCTCCATGTGGCTAGGCTCCACTCCCCGGCTGGTTTCACATCTTATTATAGTGAGGCGCAAGATTGTTCGAACTCATGCTCATTCAGCCCGCTCTGCGCACAGTCCAGGGCGAGGTAAGCCATGTGCTGGCAACTTGCACGCGTTCCAGTTTGCGCGAATAGGCCGTGCTATTTCCATTCTAGTGCGTAACCACCACAGCCAATGCTTGTAGGCGGTGATTCATCCAGAGCGAACGGCGCCCAGTGCGTGACGGAAAACCGATATTTCTTGCGAGGTTGCAGTAAATGGTTGCCAAGTGGTGGCGCTCCTTCAATCAGTCAAACAGATGCCAATAACGGTACGCGAATGGTGACTTTCGGTTAGTCTTGTCGACTAGGAGCAGGGGAACAAGATGCAATAGGACACCTGCATTCGATTGCCGTCAAGGAAGTCAGCGCAGCATGCACATCACTTTTGGCCTTTTCTTGGACGCCCGTCAGGGACCGTCCCCAACGAACTTCTTCAATAGCCCGATAGTCGGTCGCCTCGGTTTTCTGTCACTGCTGGAGACCTACCTTGGTCTAAGCGCGCCAGAAGCCTCAGCGGCCAGACGCGTGACCATCTACTCTGGTCTGCTGCGGGCCAATGACAACGGCTCGCGCTTCTACAGTGAGTCCTTGAAAGTCGACAGTATCGGTACGGCCGCGCGCCTCCTGGCTTGGCGTGACGAGTGGCGGCTTGGCGGCTGGGACGGTTGCGCGAACCCGGAGCACCCACCGCGAATCCAGGACCTTGCAGCCGTCGAAAACGCCGCTCTCGCAGCTCTACCGCCAGGAGAGGCCGAGCGCTTGCATCTGGTGATATACACTCTGAGTGCTTCCGGCCCTGGTCCCATCAAGTCAGTTCACCTGGTTGACCCGCCGGAGGACTTCCCGCGCCTCTGGCAACAGGTGTTGGATTACCTGCCCGAGGTTGAAGTTCGCCTTCCTGAACCACAGGGAGCAGGCCAACTTCGCGAGGTGCAGGAGCACGCCCTGACCGTACTGAACGGAGGCTCTGCGGGGAGTTTGGCCGTGCAGACCGACGGGAGCGTTTTGCTGGTACACACCCTCGCAGCCACTACTGCCGAACACTGGCTAAGCATGCAACACGCGCACATGCCCGAAGACCGAATGATCTTGGCCGAGGAGGCTGGAGACTCGTTGGACGTATCGCTGTCCGTGACTGGCAACGTCAACTGCGGGTTCGAACGCCCTAGTCAGCTCCGCCCAGCCCTTCAGGCTCTATCCCTTGCATTGGAGCTGTGCTGGGACCCAGTGGACATGAACCGATTGTTGGACTTCCTGACCCATCCGGTCGGCCCATTCAGTCGCGCTGCGAGAAGCAAGCTCGCACGCGCTGTCGCCAACCAACCCGGGATAGGCGGCGAAGCTTGGACGACGGTCAAGAACAGGATCGCTGCAGGTGACGATGCCCAGGAAGTGACAAATGAAATCACCTTCTGGCTGGAGTCAGAGCGCTGGTCACGCACAGTTGGCGTGCCGCTAGATGCACTGATTGCTCGTGTCGATCGGATGCAGGAGGCTATGCGGCGTCGCCTCTCAGGTGAGCCCGCTGACGCGGCAAGCTTTGTTGCGGCGCATAGCCAATGTGCGGCTGTTCAAGAAGCGTTAATCGAGCTGGCTCGGCAAGGTATGGCTACGCTATTGCCTCGAGAAGTTGAGCAGTTGGTTGCCCACGCCACACCCGCCGGAGCAACCAACCCCACTGCGGTTTCCCAAGTTGGTTGCATGCGCTCGACCAGTACGGCAGCCGCGTGCATCGAAGCAGCTGATGAAGTGATCTGGTGGATGCCGTCGACGCCTGCCCTGCCCTCGCCTCTACCTTGGTCTCCTGCCGAGGTGAACGCTCTGACTCAATCAGGTGTGCAGTTGCGAGACCCGGCGCGTGAACTCGTGTCGTTAGCACTGAAGTGGCTGCGGCCACTACTTGCCGCGAGAAAAAGATTCATCATCGTCTGCCCTCCTCCTGGTACAGAAATACATCCGATTCGCCAGCTTATTAAGAAGCTCGTACCGGATATCGAGTCCACTTCGCTTGACTTGGACACTGCACTCAACTCCACGCTTCTCGGGGTAACCGCCGAGGTGCTTGCACCTCAGGCGCTGCCCGCTATTCCACGACACATCCAACTCCCTCATCCCGTGCAGCTCGGCGACGCCCCACAGTCGTTTACTACGCTCAACGAGCTCTTCAATGACGCGGCTCTATTCGTTTTGAAACGAGTGGCGAAGCTAGATCCTACTTCAGTCCTGGGGGTTGATGAGGGCAACCGCCTGCTGGGCATCCTCGCTCATCGGGTGCTCGAGAAACTCTTCGCGCACAACAATGCCTTGAGTTGGTCAAACGCCGATGCCATTGCTTGGTTCCGCGCCGAAGCCGACTCGCTGTTGCTGACTGAAGGCGCTGTACTGCTTATGCAGGGGGCGGGGGTAACGCAGCAACACTTCCGGAAGGTTTGCGAACGAGCCATAGGGAGTCTCCTCGATCACCTCAGGCTCGCAGGTGCCATTCAGGTTCAGACTGAGGTGGAGTTCAGAGGAACCTTGGGAGCAGTTCCGCTGATCGGCAAAATTGATCTCTTGGTCACGCTTGGTGACAAGCGAACTGTCGCCGTGGACATAAAGTGGAGAGGCGATACCTACTACGCCGGGCTGCTTCGCTCTGGTGAGCACCTACAGTTGGCGCTCTACTCCAGCCTCATAGAGCAAACAAGCGGTGTCGCACCCGCCGCGCTTGGCTATTTCATCCTGGAAAGCGGCGGACTGTACATCACCGCTGCCGACATTTTCCCAAAAGCGCAAGTCAGAAGACCGCCCGACGGCGTAACCGTCTCCAACCTACTAGACCGTGCCCGCACCACGTGGGAGTGGCGCAAACAGCAGTTGGATGCGGGGACCATCGAAGTCGTTCCGGAAGATCCGAGTGACGAGTTCCAAGGCCCTGAGGGAACCCTTCCGGTCAACGGTCCAAACAAATGGGACCGAGACCACCTTATCTTGCTGGGAGGCTGGAAATGATGAACAACATCGAATTCATCAGTGCAGGCGCCGGCAGTGGCAAGACCTACAAGCTGACCGAAACACTCGCTCAAGCTCTCGAATCGGGCACAGCGCGCCCTCACGCCATCTTGGCCACGACCTTCACCGTGAAGGCCGCTACCGAGCTGCGCGAACGCGCCCGCTCCTGGCTGCTTGAAAATGGACGTATAGACCTGGCCACAGCTATCGGCCAGGCCCGCTTGGGCACCGTCAATAGCGTTTGCGGCCAGATGCTCAAGCGTTTCTGCTTTGAGCTGGGCCTGTCTCCCGATCAGACTGTATTGGGCGAAGGTCAATCCAAGAGACTGCTCAAAGCTACACTTGCCGAGTCGATGGAAGCCGACGCTCAAACGGAGCTTGTTCGGCTCACAGAGCGGTTCGGCATTGAGCAGGCGGACTGGTCCAAGACTGTTGAGGCTGTCGTTAAGGCCGCGCTCGACAACGATATTGGACCGGAGGAGCTTCGAGTGATGGGTTCCCAGAACGCGGACGCGATGCTCACGAATTGGCCTGCTCCGGCTACTGGGCTGGACCCAACCGAAGCATTGGCGACTGCGCTGGCCGAAGCACACAAGGGGGTAGCGGCATACGTAGAACAGCAGCAAGCTGTCGGTGCCAAAGTTGCAGACAACCTATTAAAAGGCCTAGAGGGACTTCAGAAGCTAGATCGACTCTTCCGTGAAGGCCGCTGGTGCTGGCCCGACTGGATCGGCGCAGCCGGATTTGACGCCGGCGCCAAGGTCAGAGATATCGTGGCGCCAGTCAAATCCGCAGCGCAGGTCCACGAGTCTCACCCGGCCTTTCATGCCGAAGTCCGCCAGTACCTTGACCAGATATTCAACCTCGCCGCCGACGTTCTCAATGCCTACGAGCAGGCTAAGAAGGCGCTGGGTGCCGTCGACTTCAGCGACCAAGAGGTGTTGCTGCTACGTGCGTTGAGGACAAAGCCATCTGTCCGGGAAGTCTTGGCGGCAGAACTGGATCTCATCATGGTTGATGAGTTCCAGGACACCAGCCCTCTCCAGCTGGCGCTTTTCATCGAGCTGGCCAAGCTGGCTAAGAAGTCGGTGTGGGTCGGCGACCCCAAGCAGGCTATCTATGGCTTCCGCGGAACTGACGCAAGCCTCATTTCCGGCGTTCTCAACGCCATCAAGGGCTGGGGCGGAATCTTAGGGAAGGTCCTGGACACCTCCAGGCGCTCCAACGAAAGCCTGGTCTCGCTCACTAATGGTCTATTCATCTCTGCGTTCGAGCCCGAGCTGACGCCCGAACAGGTTCGGTTGCAGCCACTGCGCAAGGACATTCCGGACCAGCCCGCGCTGTTGAACTGGAACTTCGAGAGCAGCCGAAACGACTCGGATTACCTATGTCTTGGCCAGGCCATCCGCGAGCTGCTGGAGTCCGGGGCCAAGGTCGAAGACAAGGACACCAAGGAGCTCCGTCCGATTCAGGCCGGTGATATAGGAGTGCTTTGTCGCTACAACGACCAGGTCGAATTTGCCGTTACGTCGCTCACCCACTGGGGCATCCCGTCAGCCAGTCCACGCTCCGGCTTATTGGGAACTGCCGAAGCCATCTATGTCATGGCCTGCCTGAGGCGTATGAGCGACCCAACCGACACTGTCGCCACCGCGCTGGTTCTAACCCTGGCTGACAGCACTCCGATCGAAACCTGGCTTGCAGACAGGCTGCAGCATCTCGCAACGGACGAGGCCAAGCCATACGAGTGGCTCACGACGGGCGATAGCGCCCATAAACTAATTGCCCGATTGGAAACACTGCGTCCGACGCTAATGGCTTTGACGCCACTGGAAGTGCTGCGACTTGCTGCTGCCGAGTCCCAAGTAGCAAGACTGGTCGGCCAATGGTCCACTTCTCCCCACGAGAGCCGCAACCGGATGTCCAACGTCGAGGCACTGGTCGAGCTCGGAAAGACTTTCGAGGACGAGTGCGTCGCCGCGAAGCGGCCAGCGACGGTTAGCGGCATGCTTCGTTGGCTGGACGAACTCGCTAGCCAAGAGGATGATAATCGGGCAACTTCAGCAGACAACGCAGTCTCGGTTCTCACTTATCACGGGGCAAAGGGACTGGAGTGGCCAGTCGTCGTGCTGACAAGCCTCGATGCGATAGCACGTACTTCGCTTTGGGGCGTGCGCGCGAGGACAGTTGGAGACTTCGACCCGCAGCAGCCACTCGCCAACCGCTTCGTCCACTGCTGGTTAAAGAGCTGGGGCAAGCGGTCCCAGCCCCAAGCCGCACTCAATGCCGAAGCCAGCGTAACTGGCCAAGCCATGCAGGCAGAGGCATTGGCGGAGAACAAGCGTCTTCTATATGTGGGCCTGACCCGTGCACGTGACATGAGCGTCGCACTATCTTTCGTGCGCAGGTCAGGCCCGGGCCGCGCCTGGGTCGGCGAGATTAAAGGTGCAGCCGAGCTGTTGTTCGGTGACTCAGAAATAATAACGACTTCCGAAGGCAAACAGCTTTCCAGGCTATCTAAGTCCTGGAACAAGGATGAGTGCTCAACGGAGCCACCTGCCAAAGCCCCCGAGGCTTGCCACTGGTTTACAACTCGTCCGCGCGTGCAGGCCGAACCTTTGTGGCACCGACCGAGCTCTGCTTCGGGCGGTGCATTCACGGTTGTCGAGACCGACGCCGTCGGAGTTCGGCTAAGCCTGGCAGGAAAGCCCGACATGGCATCGCTGGGCACGGCGCTTCATCTATGTATCGCACGCGCAGGCGTGCTTGGCGGTATTTCTCCCCCTGACGTCGAGGGCATTCTGAAGACCTGGGCCGTGGCTGGTTCTGTAGATAAGGATGCCGTGTGCACCCAGACCTCAGCGTTCCAAGCTTGGATAGCCAAGCGCTGGCCCGACTGTCCCGTTTACGTCGAGGTACCCATCGAAGCAGATGGCCCGAACGGCACTCGTATCCGGGGCCGCATCGATTTGCTGGTGGAGTTGCCAGACGGCTGGATTCTGGTGGACCACAAGTCGAACCCCGTGGGGTCAGCCAGAGACGACGACCTGATAGCCTTGCATGGGCCACAGCTAGAGTCCTATGGCCATGCCCTTCTCAGCGCAACCGGCAAGCCCGTGAGCCAGCGATGGCTCTATTTTCCGGTTGCTGCACGAGCCGTCCGCCTGTCCTGACGCTCTCAGAAGTGCGCCGAGTTTAGATCAATAGAAAAAGGTGGTGTAGAGATGGATGTAAAGTTCCTCTCGGTTTCGCAAACACAGACGGCGCTCATTGTAGTGGTCAATTAATCCCGGACACGACGTTAAGTTTTTCCTCGGCCCGCGCTGGTGCCAACCCCTCGTTGAATTGGTGAGGCCGAATCCAGTTGTAGCGATGCATCAAAAAATGGCTGATATCGCGCTGCGCTTCCTGCGCAGTTCGATGGCCCACCAATGCCGAGTGAACGGCTGGCTTCGATGTAGCTGTAGTTTAGTTTGAGCACGAGGTCGGCGGCCTCGCGCTTGAATTCAGGAGTAAAGGAGCGCCGTTGCTTGGTTATCTGACACCTCGAGCTGGCGAGCATTCTCGCCTAAATGGGTGTCCGGCTTCATTAGACCACTACAAATGTCCTTTTCGTGGCCCTCTATCCCTTTTCGGGTTCGGATATATCTATCCGCCGATTTCATTCTTGATCGATCCATCACTCTGCGTGGTTGTCATCCTAGGATGGGGTCTCATGAGGTCGTTAGTTTACGCTGAGCGCCAATTGAGAAACTCATCGAGGTGATTCAGGATGCTGATTGAGTTTGATCTGAACCAGAACGATGCCGACGTAGGAACTTGGCCGTCGTCCTGCGTTCCAGCAGTGCTGCGTGAAAAAAACAACGCCTGCCTTAGCGTGCAGGCGGCTTCAATCGAATCGCCCTCCTCGCCATTATCCAATGCGTCCAGTCATCACGACATAGGGCGCCCAATGAGCGGCCTGGCTCTGCTCAGTTCTTAAAGACATTTCACGATAATGTTGGCTGAGTCCGATCTGCGCCTGTTGCAACGCACCTGCGATAGCGCGAGGGGATTCAAACGTGTCACACGCCTCGTAAAATACTTTGAAAAACGCCGGTGCACTCTCATCCAAGGTTTCCCAAAGGCTCGATACAACGCTCCCCACGCCTGCGCGTAACAGCGTTAGCGAAAACCCCTCTACGTCCAGATCCTGCCGCGCCGTACCGCACGCCGAAAGCACAAACAACCCAAGATCAGGGGCATTGCTCGCCATTGCATTACGCAATCGACTAATGCTCAGGCTGCCATCAGCGAGCGCCAGTATGGAAAGCATATCGCTGGTTGCGTTGAATGCGGCGTGTGTGGCCAGGTGAAGCGCACTGCTGCCCTTCCCGCTTCGACACAAGTGATCGAGCAGGCGCTCGGTGGTGCAGTCTTCATGGCCGTATGCGCTCAGGCTGCGCGGCTGTGGGCTGGAGGCAAGTACCTCCTGGATCGCCTCACGCTCCAGGGCGGCTCCGGGCAGGTGTGCGCCTGGCAGTTCTGAGCATGCGAATACCGTTACAGTAGGGCCAGCGTGTTGCGCAACGGGCAACTTGCCGTTCGCGGCCGTGTTGAGATACGCAGTGGAAAAGCGCTCAAAAACATATGCTTTGCCATCAAACAGCGTGGCAAACGGAACGCCGTCCAGGGGGCTGTCGGCCTCGATCCACAGGTGGGTGATGCCTTTGAGTGTGTCAGTCAGAGGCTCAATCAAAATGCGGTACAGCGCTGAGGACATCGATAAAAAGCCGCTCTCCTCCATGGCGTGGGATCGGCGAAAAGCGAAGGCCAGCAGGGATATTTCTTGAAAAGAGGTGTCGACTCTATGCGTGGTTGTGGTGTCGCCGACCTGGACAGTGATCGTCACGTACCCATCGGATACCAGATAGCGGATACGTGCATCACCCGGGATCAGCGCCTGCACGGATAAGCTACCCTGGGCTTCGAGCTGCCGGTCTTTGCGTAGCCTGACTTCTGTTTCCAGCGCCTTGTCCAAACCTGACAGCAAGACGCCCATGCGTGCGATGGTGGCTTCGTTCAGATGATCTACCGACGAAATCGAGGCTAACAATGCGGGTATACCCGATCGATTCAGCGCAGCGGCTTCCGCTTTGGTGATCGCAACCGCGGCTTCAATCTCAGGCGGGACGCCTTCACGTCGGGTATACACTCCCCATGCGTCATCCTTGAGCAAAGCAAAAGCCTGTTCGGCTTCGTTGTATCTGCCAGCGAACGTGAGGCCTTGGGCGAGCTTTCGGTGCATGTGGGAGCGCGACCGCAAGTACATGGTCGATCCGGCCGAGCTTGGGAAATCGCCAGGAAATGCCTCCCTGTAGACGGCATGCACCGCCGCTTTGCAGAAGAGCACCGCGGCATGGCGGGCATTGAGTTGCTCAAATCCCTCTACCATTTTCAGACGAATGTCCGAGTCGGGATTCAAAAAGCCTTCCAAAGCTCCGGCATCCGATCTCGTTCCCCAGTGCGAGAACCCTGCGAGCAAACCCCAGGCAAAATAAAACCAGGCCTGTTCAGTCTGACCCAGGCGGGCCTCCGTCATACCGGCACATACCCATACGCGTCCTTCGAACCAGGCTTTTGAGCCAATCCGTCGGCACAGTTGCGCGGCCTTGGCAAACCAGGCTGCCGCGACGCGATAGGCTTCTTGCTGGTCTGCATAAGCTTCTGCGCGATTACCGATATTAAAGAACGCCAGCCCCATGCCACCGTGGGCATGTAGACTTTGGTAATCGGCATCAGCTTGCTGGTCAGGATCCTGATTGTCCCCGGCCAGCTGAATCGTCTCTCCAAACGCTGCGGATGCCCGCTGATCCAGGCCAGCACCCAGCAACGCGTTACCATAATTGTTGAACAGAATGCCTCGATCATCAGCGCCAGTCACGTACTCTGGCGCCTCGCGCGCCGCCCAGACAGCCGTGTGTGCCGATACGACTGCAAGGTTTCCAGACAAGGTGCGATCGAGCGCGATTACCAACCCACTGACATGCAAAAACAGCTCAGACGGTTCGCGTTCTGTCGACATGCCATGAAGCGCGGCCATCAGGGCCATACGCAACGTATAGGGGGTGTCCTCCATGTGGAGCGCTTCATGGCATGTAGCAGTCGCCCAGCCAATGACCGCCTGCAGCGCCGTCGCGCCATATACCGTGTCGCTGAGCGTCGCTGCCTGGTCCATGCGGTCGAGCGTGGTGTTCAGATCCCCCCTCCAAGCATGCGCTGCCGCCGACAATCTCAGGCAACAATCCGCTATCGTTGGCTCAACCTGATGAATCTCACATAACCGACAAGCAATCTCCAATAGACGGGTTGCTCGATAGCGCCTTCCAGTTTCGTCCAGGGCCATGGCAAGCTGCATGAGTGTTGCCGCCATGGAAGATCCGGTGCCGCGCTCTCGTCTGCAGATGGAGAGCGCGAGACGTTGCGCTCGTACCGCATGATGGGGTTTTCCGTCGTCCAACAGACAATGTATTCCCCAGTCGTGCAAAAGCGCACAGCGGTCGAATGAACGCTTATCGAACAGAACCCCGGACAACCAGACCAGGAATGCTGCTTGTCTATTCACGGTCAGCGATGCATCGGGCCTTGCCAACAATGTGCGAGATAACCATTGCTGCGCATTACTGAACAGCTCGATGGCACGCCCATTTTCACCTGCCCCGATTTTTCGGGCCAACGTGACGAGCTCTTTCTTCCCTTTCATCCTTGGATGGTTGAAAACAGATAGGCATTCTCGGAAAAACTTGTTTTCTTTCATCGCGATGTTCACACGCCCTGCGAGATCCAGCAGCCATTTTCCCCGTGCCGGACAAGCGCCATGGTTTCGGATCGAGTCGGGTAATCAGCGAGTCGCTCCAGCAACGCCTTGACGTCACCGTTTTCACCGTAACGAGCCTCGTAAGCGTCTTGAAGAGCTTCCAGGGTGGCTCCGCCCGAATCCTTGCGTAACAGCATTAAGACGAAGAATTCATGCTCCTCAAGCCGCGCTCCTTTTTGATACATATTGAGCGCGACTTTGATCAGTTTTCTGCCCGCCGAAAAAGCCAATGCCGCCATCTTGGCGTCGGATGCATGGCCAGATGAAGCCAACACGGATGCGGAGATCACATCCCGTAGAACAGACGCTAGGCTGTTTAGCAACTGCAGGTCCGCATCCCGAATAACCCAGCGCGTGGGTTTAAACACTGCGCGATGAGTGCTATCACCTGCGACCTTGGACGAATCCACTCGCCATTCATCTATCAGCGTTTGTGCTACGACTTCAGCGTTATCTCCCAGTCCAGTGCTGTTCAGGTGCTCAGTCAGAAACGTGATCGCATCTGCGCGATCGAAAAATTGGTATGTCAAAGCTCTACTCCGTCGAATGAATGGGTCGGGCGTGCATCGTTCAGAAAAACGAGCAGGTAACGCCGTCAGCGGTTCATTGCGAACACGGCTCTTTGCCTGCTTGTTGGTGGACTTTATGACTCCGGCGAATCGGTGGGTTCCCGGCGCTCAGATTCCGGATCCGCGACGGGTGGTGTGCGATTGATGGTGTCGGCTGAATAGATCAGCGTCCTGATGTCTGTGCCCAGAAGGTTTTTTTGGCCCTGATCGAAGGTACTGATAACCGTCTGAATATTGTCCACCACGTTCTGGTCGATCAGATCGTCTTGAGAGCTCACTTTCTGCTTCAGGATGTTCACGATGGCGGAATGTGCTGTGGCAGCAAGGCCAAAACCCTCTTTGGTCTTGAACATATTGATGAATATGGCGTGGTTGGGGCTTGTGCTACCCAGGATGCCTACCCACTCAGGCTCGGTTCGTTCCGCAGATCCGTAGTATTCCAGGGCCGTGGATTTGGCCTCTGGGTACAGTTCGTCAGAGCTCTGGGTAATTCTGCGAATGAAATCTGCATCCATGGCGTCAGCGGGTTCGAACTTGATGGCCATGAACCGTTCCCAGTCATGGAGCCAGCTGAACAGCTCGCTCAGCTGCGCGATTGAAAAGAGCTCATTCGCCAGTCGGACGGTACGTCCCCTGACGTCAAGCCCATGCCCTTCACCCCAAGCAAAGCGAAAATAAAGGCCGCGTTCTGGCACCCGAAGATCGATATGTATCGGGCCTGCGGGATAAAGCCGATGGGCAATGCCAAGTCCAATCGCTTTATTTTCAGGAAATCCCATTATGATCATCCGCGTGGCGTCCATGGCATCAATGAGAGCGCACGAGGCGCTCTCCTACGACTGTTCGGATACGCGGTAAAGCAGGCATGCTTTTCCTTCGAGAGCAGCGGCCCTCTCACGCTCCATCTGTTTTTGAATAGCTTAAGGTCCATACGTCACCTTTGAATGCTTACGCACATGCTATGCGGTTGGCGAGTAAGCTTCCGGTTACCGCTGCATCGCCGGCGCTCCACCAACCTGACTCGGTGACTCCGACGCTTGTGAGTCCCTCGTAGAGAGAGAGCGGTTCGCCACCCCCTCTTCAAGCCACTCAACCGTTGTCAGAATCATTCATTAACTCGATCCCGTTTTCCTCCCGGTCGCCTCTTCAACATCGGGCTGACCGACGCCGAGGAGCTCGGTCTTGATCCAGGTGTCCAGGGTATCCACCTGAACAAATCGGGTGGAAACAGGGTACGGTGTATGAACCATCCAGTAGTACAGGTCGCGACTCACATAAAGCTCGACGTCTTCGCAGACTTCAACGCTGGATTGCGGCCACTCCAGCAGCTCAAGCATTCGTGACCGATGCTTTTCAAGAAACTGCCTACGCCTCAAGATTCGACTGAATTGCCCTGCCTTGTCATCTTCGGCCTTACCAAAGATGCGATCGCGCAACCGGCGACCATCCTTGACCGTAAAGGGCGGCTGGTTGTACTTGCACTCTACGGTCGCGATCACATTGGTCTCTGGCCAATACGCCAAGACATCGAAGTCGCCCACATCTTCAAAGCCCTCTTTTCGAAAGCGCTTGAAAAAATCAATGCCCCTCCAAACGTATGGGGTATGACGAAGAAAGATTTCCTCCGTCCGGTGCTCCAGGCGTTTTTCAATGCTTTCTTTCACGCCACGGATAACAGGCTCGACGTGTTGCCAGCCGAAATCTGCGGGTAGGTAGCCATCCCGTACCGTTGACATCCAGAGGTTCATCGCTCGGCTGGCCGTCTCTGCTCCCCATCTTAGATTCTCGCCATCACGTACCAAGGGTCGAATGGTGTAGCGATGAATCCGCTTGTTATGTTCCCAATAGGGAACATCGCCTTCGTCCACGTCTTTCTCAGCCAGCCTGCGAATGCCAGAGTCCGATAACGTCAGAAAGGCCACAATTTTCTCGGCGTCGACGAGATCAAGATCGTCGATGCTGTCTACCAGCCCTTGGGCGACGTGACTAGGTGTTGCCGTGTAAGAAAGCGACAATTCACTCGCAAAGCCGTGTCGCTGAGCTTGTGACAAGACGGTGAGCGCGACAATCAAAGTGTCCAAATCGAAGCCTACGTCAGCGATGAAAGCACGTTTAAGCGGCTCAGAGGACAGCAGCTCTTCAGACTCACCTTCAACTGCATCTTGCTTGTTTGCACCCTGCCCCAGCCTGATCCTGGCGTATTCTCGTGCGAAGGTAGTCTCTCGGTCATCTGAGCCTTGTGAATAAAATACGGTGGGGATATAAGCGTCATCGATCTCGACGCCTCCCACGTCTATCCCGTTGTGAAGGACGTTGCTGGCGCCGGTCAGCACCATCAGCCAGTCAACAAGACCAATCAGTTCCTGTAGAGCCTCCTTTGTCACTTCGCCGTCCCCCGTCATTGGCGAGCTCAGCGTTTTTTCCAGTAGGTATCGATAGTGCCGAGCCATTACGCCAAAGTCTTTGCGTGCCTCTTCGATCGCATCCAAGCGATCGTAATCCACGGCATGACTAAGGCTTTGGCGTGCACGCTCGATTTTTTGCCTTTCGGCTACAAGGTGTGCCTCGTGCTGCTCCACGCACGCCTGTATCAACTGATGCCTGTCGAGCGATGCGAGCCGGCGTTCGAGATGACTGCGAAGGCTAGCTCCTGCAGGGTCAATTCTGGTTTTTGCTTCCGACAGTTCGTAACGACCTGGCACCAGTCCAAGCGACTGGATTTCTTTGGCCAGTTGTTTGCGAGCGCGCTTGTAGTCCGATAGCGAAGGTCCGATGGGAACCACGTGGTCAGGAACGTCTACGCGCCTGACGACCACGTTCAGCTGATATCGAGCAGCTTGCATGGTTCGAGGTGCGACGCGTTGTTCTAGAGCGTCTGGCAAACGCAGGCCCATGGCTGCATGACACTTCTCAAGCACTTCCAGCAGGCAGCGGACCTCGAATGTGCCGTCTACGGCGCCGTTGAGGCCGGCAAGCACTGCGGCGATATCGATTTTCAGATGAAACAGGCCAGGGTGCGAGTCATCTGCTACAAGTGACGTGACCACGGATGCAAATTCGCCAAGGGGCCTGGGGACTTCAATCATCTCCACAGCGCCAAAAGCATCCGGCGTGCAAGAAAACAGGATATGCGGCTGCTGAAATAGCGCGACGTCCGGCAGCAGCTCGCCGCAACGGTATCCGCAATCCACAAGAAGCTGTGCGAACAGATCAATAATGCGAGCCTCTTCGCGACTCATGCCGCCGGGTACTTCAAGCATGGCCTGAAAGGTACTGGCGCCAATCGAGGTTGAGTACGCGGCCACGTGATGGTGCCTCGAGTGGAGCCCGGTTACTCCAGTGGTCTGGGAGAACAGCTGCCACCCGGATGAACCATCCGGGAATATCGCCGGTGCCTGTGACCAGAAATCCGAAAGCACGATGAAGCGCCAGGAGGTTCCCCAGTGCGGATCCAGTCCGATGAAGTTCGGTGCAATAGCGCCATCGACCAATACGCCATGGGTATCCCGGTAGGACGCAAACAGATCAACCGATCCGCGAGAAAACGGGCCGACCGTACGTGCCTGATCGTCAACGTATCGCCAGTAATGGTGCAGATCATCCAGATCCCGGAGACTATCGAAAATGGAGATGAAGTCTGCCAACGGGATTAATCGTGTGGGTGGTTTCGGCAGGTCAATCATCCCAAAACCCGTGCCCTTCAACGTCGGGACGAGGATGATATGAAGCTTGTCAGCGGTGAGGTCTGGCCCATTCTGGGACAATTCAGCGCCCTGCTCGCCCGCGAACCGAAACGATAGAGAGGCTCTGCGCCTCACTTTGGCATAAACATCTGCTGCCGTGGCAGCAAGCCGCTCAACCGATGCGTGATCGCACGCGCAGACTAGGTACACGCCCGAATCATCAGAGACGATGCAGCTGACGGGCAGATCTTTGCAAACCTTGCCGTCAACCAGCAGCGTCAAAGGTCCCATCACTGTCTCTACAAATCGCTCGGCAACGAACAATGCGAGCTTTCGATGCGCTTGAACGCTCACATTGCCAGTGCTGCTGCGAGCCCAGTGATCAATCAGGACGCCTGGCGCATTGCGCACGGACATAGGAAACCAAACGTCCTGAGCATCCAGCGCGAGAAATGGCAGCGCACTACCCTCCATCACAGAGTTTCCGAAACTATCCCACGTCAGTGGTGTTGTAAATCCCCCCAGTGCCGCATCCAGAAAAGTGCCTGCCTTCGCCCGCCACTTGGCAAGATCACGCCCGAGTTCATTCAGCATGGGCTCGCAAGCCAGCCAGAAAGTCTCAGGGACGATTTCGATATGCCCAGTCTCGGTCTCGGTAGCTCCCAGTTGATGAGGATATGAATGGATGATTTGCGATTGAAGAGCGATTACCAGATCCATGTATGCGAGCGCTTCAGGAGCGTGTGCATACGTGATTCGGAAAGCTTCTACAAAATCAGGCGTGCGCTCAATGCAACTGCCGTAGAACATGGGAACGAAATGGCGGCCGAGGCGCGCTTTGACCTGGCCCCAATCGGCCTCTGGCAAAAAATCTTCGAGCATTGGAAACTCAGGCCAGACCGCGTACAGCGCTTCTGTGAAATCTTTGAAATCGGCATAACTGACGATGGCCTTTGCACTGACAGAATCCTCCTGGAGCTCCAACAGCACCCGCCAGGCGAAGATGTGTTTGACCGGGCTGGCGGTGTTGGCAGGCCACAGCTCTGAAACGCTTAACGCCAGCGCCACATCAATGCGGCTGTACTGATGAAACAACGTACGCGTTGCTTTCAACTGTTCGGAAAAGAGCTCTGCAGCTCCTTTGCGGGTGGTGTTCCGCTCTTGGGAACTGGATATTTGGCGCAAAAATGCAGCCGGGTCTATCGCTGCGCTAGCGAGCTTTCGTTCCTTTTTGGCACGAGACTTCTTACCCATATGACCTCTTCCGGTTCACAACAACGCCTCCCACGCAACAGAACAATTTTTGATCCGACGGTGTGGGTGAGAAAAGACAGCGTGATTTCATCGCATGGCCAAGTACGTTGTCATTGCGATGCGAAGCCATGGCCATGACGGTGAAGTTGTGGCCCTGAACCGTTGCCGCTCTTGCACGTTCTCTTTCAAGCGTGTTTTGCCCTCCAGTCTGCTTTATCGTTTCGCAGTTCTGATCTGATTTGCGATTATAGATGATTAATTTTCATTATCTTAGCCAGAACTCAAAACACCCGCCTGAAGGAGGTTAAGCGTCATCAGGCTGCTCACATCGAGTTTAAGATTTATGTATCATCTGAATCGATTCCCCTTTCTGACACAAACGCTCATCACTGTGAAGCCGATCACTTCAGTCACTTTGAATCGCCCCGGATTCTCTAGAGACCTTCGAGCCTAACAATTTAGGCTGTTGGGAGGTGCCATGAGCGAACCGCGCCGGGGCAAACCACGCTGCTCAATTCTGAGCCTGCCAAGTTCTGCCAGATTTTCAACCAAGTCCCAAAGCATATTTTTTGAACTGGCATCCATCAGCCTCTGGACTGGGACCGTGAGAGGTCGGGGCGGCGAGGCTAGGGATGTCGGGGAAACTGGGTCTATGAACATCAATTGATGAACAGGCGCGTTGATCTCTAGAGCAGTTAGCCAGTAGTTTCAGGCTCATGAGCTGCTTATGAACATCTGACATCGCCCACTTGTTAAATTCCGTATCTGGCTGTTCGTATCACCGCACTATTTTCCGGATCTCAGCCACTACCTGCTTCACCGCATCTTCGACCGTACCTTCATTGCGGCACAGCACCCAACCATGATCTGCAACGGCTCTCTCGAACCTCTCGGTACACACGACATGCTCTGAGTACTTGTGGATCACCGTGCCACCCAATCCACGTGATCGTGCCGTTGCCCTTGCCCATGAAATATCCGGCGCGGTGACGACTCCAACATGCAGATCCGGCACTCGCACGTTGCGCTCCAGATTCATCTGGAGAATCTCTGCAAATGGGATGGTGTGTCTAAACGCAGCATCAGACGGATACCAGCGATCCATCAGGATAATGCTGCCCCGCGGCTGCTGAGCCAGCACGTTCCGGGAAATCCAGCTACGACTGTCAGCAAAGCGTTCGCACACAGCCCATTCCATTTCCTGCGAAGAATTCCTGGCCAGTTCGTTAACAATCGCCATGGTTTCCCTTCTGTACGGATCGCTTTTTCTCTCGCACAGTCGGATGACTTTCTTATTGTCTGCCCTCAGCGCTGCCGTTACGGCCTCCAGCAGCGTGGTTTTGCCGGTGCCTTTAGGCCCGTCCAAAGAAACAAAAAACGTAGAGTTCATTTTTCACACAGCACTTGAGGCAATGCTGACCACTCTAACTGCATTTCTGGAATTCAATCAGCTCATCCTGGCATTAGCCCCCACCCTAATGCTGAAACGTCATCATCTCCCCTCCACCCGCATGTTAATCTCGCCCCACCACGAATAGACATTGATCGTCACAAGACGATGACCAGAACCAGGAAAGCCCATGCCAAAGATTTCTCACTCAGCCCTGCGCCGTACCTTCCGTGAATTGCTTGCCACCCCAACCTGCGTTGAAACCGCTTCCGTCTTTGACCCGATGTCGGCGCGCATTGCCGCTGACCTGGGTTTCGAAGTCGGCATCCTCGGTGGCTCCGTTGCGTCGTTGCAGGTATTGGCCGCACCCGATTTCGCGCTGATCACCCTGAGTGAGTTCGTTGAGCAAGCCACACGTATCGGGCGTGTCGCCCAACTGCCGTTCATTGCCGACGCCGACCACGGCTACGGTAACGCGCTGAACGTGATGCGCACCGTCGAAGAGCTTGAGCGTGCCGGTGTGGCCGCGTTGACCATTGAAGACACGTTGCTGCCCGCGCAGTTCGGCCGCAAGTCCACTGACCTGATCTCCATCGAAGAAGGCATCGGTAAAGTCCGCGCCGCGCTGGAAGCCCGTGTTGATCCGCAGCTGTCGATCATTGCCCGGACCAATGCCGGTGTGCTGCCGACCGAAGCCGTCATCGAGCGCACCCTGGCGTATCAGAAAGCCGGCGCCGATGGGATTTGCATGGTCGGTGTAGCGGACTTCGAGCATCTGGAGAAGATCGCGGAGAACCTGACGGTGCCACTGATGCTGGTGACTTACGGTAACCCCAAGCTCAATGATGCCAAGCGCCTGGCAAGTCTCGGCGTGCGTGTGGTGGTTGCTGGCCACGGCGCTTACTTTGCCGCGATCAAGGCGACTTATGACAGCCTGCGTGCCCAACGCCAGTTGACCCACAGCACCGATAACCTCAGTGCTACCGAGTTGACGCACACCTACACCTTGCCGGAAAACTACGTGGCGTGGGCTGAAGAGTTCATGGACGTCAAAGAGTAAAGCGCCCCGCTCCGCTTTCCTTGCTGGCAAAAAAAGTTCCAACGCCCCGGTTGATCAATGGCTGTCGAGGGCGCTGGAACAAAACTGAATAAAACCGCAGGGTTTAAGCGAGCCGGGCTGCTTGCTGCAGAAATCTCAAGATTTCATAGGCGATCAATTCAGGCGCCTCGCGCTGTGGAAAATGCCCCACCCCCTCGATAACGACCCGTTCGTAGTGCCCGGAAAAGAACGCTTCACGGCCTTTGGAGCTGTCTGGGTGATTGCACGTATCGGCACCGCCATGCAGGACCAGGGTTGGTAGCGACAGGATCGGGGCTGGAATCAGTTTCAAATCTGCGGCATCCGATACCGCATCGCCGTCAACGAATCCCCATCGATGGCGGTAGGAATGCAACACCACCTCCGCCCAATCCGGCCCCTCGAATGCACGGCTGGCGGTCTGGAAATCGTCCTCCGTAAACCATCCGGCAGGTGACCAGGTCTCCCACAGAGTGCGGGCGAATTCATGCCGATTCTGTTCAACTGTTTCGCGCCCCCTGGGTGTCGCCATAAACCAGTGATACCAGTAATTTCGCGCTTGCTGGAGGGAAATGGGTTGATGAGGATCATTGGTCCCGTAGCCCACCGACACCATCACCAAGGCCGAAGCAACACCCGGCCGGAGCCCGCAGGCGTTGGCAACAGCCCTGGCTCCCCAGTCATGGCCGACCAGCACGGGCGCTTGCAAATCCAGGGCGTCGATGAAATCCAGCAGGTCCAGCCCCAAGGTTGCCAATGCGCCACTGCGTGGTGTGTCGAGGTCACGGAACGTGGTGGGCGCGAACCCCCGCAGTGCCGGCGCCAATATGCGAAAGCCGGCATCGGCCAAGGCTGTTGCGGTGCGCATCCAGGTTTCAGGACTGTCCGGCCAGCCATGCACCAGTACGGCGACTCTGTTCGAGCCGGGGTTCCATTCCAGATAACCGACGTTCAACAGCGGTGTGGACACAAAGGCGTAATTCATGATGGTTCAGGCTCCAGGCGATTAGCTCAGACAGATGCTATCGCCGCGAAACAAACTGATTCATGATGAATCACGATTGATTGACAACTTTTTGAGGTGAATGCCGTGAGCCTGGACAATCCCGCCGTTTCCCTGGATCTCTCCCTGCTGCGGACCTTTTTGACGGTGGTCGATTCAAGCAGTTTCGCCTCAGCAGCAGAGGTACTGGCCATCACGCCTTCGGCCGTCAGTGGCCATATCAAGCGTCTGGAGGACGACGTCGGGGTCCGGCTGCTGACCCGGACAACCCGCCGTCTGGCGCTGACCCCCGAGGGAGAATTGCTTTACACCTACGCACGAAACATCACCTCGCTGGAACGGGAGTTTCGCGCAAAGTTGCGCGGCTCGCATGTCGAGGGCCGAATCCGTGTTGGCTCTTCCGAGGACTTCGCAGGCACGTGGTTGGCCGAGGTACTGCAAGCCTTCGGGCGCAGTTTTCCGCGCACGGCCATTGAAATGAAAGTCGGCATCACCTCCGATCTACTGCAACAGCAGCAGCAAGGCAAACTCGATGTGGTGTTCGGCAAACAGTGCAGCCGAGTAACGGATGAAGGCGATCTGTTGTGGGAAGAACCGCTGGTGTGGGCGTTCAATTCAAAGGCCGTACTCACTGACGACAGCCCTGTTCCACTGGCGGTATTCCCGGAGCCCTGCGTGTATCGTGAAGCCGCCATCCGCGCATTGTCGGGTGCAGGGCGACCTTGGCGGCTGGCATTCGAGAGCAGCAGCATGGCCGGGTGCATTTCCGCCGCCCTGGCCGGTTTTGCCGTTGCACCCTTGGCCCGTAGCCAACTGCGCGAAGGTATTAAAGAGCTGGGGGCAGCTGAAGGTCTACCGCCCCTGGCCTGCGCACGGTTCTATGCCTTTTACGACAAATCCGAAGGCCCCCTCAGGGCCTTGGTCGAGTCCGTCAAGGACATTGGCAGGCGCCGCCGTTTTATCTCGCACTCATTCCAAACCAGCGGTTAATTCAAAAAGTACCCGTGCTGCGTTTTTTAGCGTGTATCCCTGCTGTATCGTAAAACCGATACACGCTTTCAAATCAACGCAACGAGGCAGTACCGTGAATAGGATACGCAACAGGGTTAGGGTTCACGGCGCTGTACTGTCTGGCTGTTTGTTAGTTGCGACATGCACTCAAGCCTCCCAGGCACCTGTCCCTGCCTATGGGCTGTATAACGTTGCCGATTCACTAAAGAAGAACATGCAACAGCCGTATTACACGACCCCTTACTTACTGTCTGATGCACTGGCCTCACGCCAGGGCGTTGCCTTGATTGTTTGCGTACAAAAGGCCCTGGCCGAGCGGGAGTATTACGCCGGGGAGATCGATGGCATCGTCGGGCAGGAGACCGAAACCGCGCTGTTCCTGTTTCAAATGGACCTGGAGTTGAATATCACCGGCAGCATTAACTCCGCCACCCTGGAAAAACTCAATATCGTCACGCCTGAATGGTTTAGCCAGTAAGCCATTTCTATGAACCCGTCTGTCACTGAATCCCCCTGGCGCTTTCGAGTGGTCATCTCACTCTTTGCAGCGCTGGTCGCTTTAATCTCCTGGCGCATCCTCGACTTGCAGGTCATCAACCGGCAGTTCCTGATAAAACAAGGGGATGCCCGCAGCCTGCGCCATCTCCCACTCCCCGCCCAGCGCGGCCTGATCACCGACAGAAATGGCGAACCGCTGGCTGTCAGTACCCCCGTCATTTCCTTTTGGGCCAATGCCAGGGAGCTTGCCATTGCGCAAGACAAATGGCCGTTGCTGGCGGCGCTGCTGGAAATACCTGAACCCCGGCTGGCCGCGTTCCTGGAAAAAAACGCGCATAAAGAGTTTGTTTACCTGAGCCGGCGCCTGCCACCGGACAAAGCCGATGCGATCACCCACGGGGTCCATGACAACCACATCCCCGGCGTGTACAGCCTGGAGGAATCCCGTCGTTTCTATCCGGCAGGTGCTCTGACCGCCCATGTCGTGGGGTTCACCGACCTCGACGACAAAGGCAGCGAAGGCATCGAATTGGCGTTCGACAATGTGTTGAAAGGGGTTGCGGGACGCCAGCAAGTCCTGAAGGACCGGCGTGGCAGCCTGATCCGCGACCTGGGTACCGCCAAGCCGGCAAGGCCAGGGCAGGACCTGGCGTTGTCGCTGGACCTGCGCTTGCAATACATGGCAAACCGGGAGCTTCAGGACGCCATCAGCGCCAATGATGCCTTCGCCGGCAGCGTGGTCATCATGGATGTCCGCACCGGGGAGGTGCTGGCCATGGTCAATTACCCCACCTACAACCCCAACAACCGAAGCCATCTCCAACCGGTGATGATGCGCAACCGGGCCTTGATTGATGTGTTTGAACCGGCCTCGACGATGAAGCCCTTTTCCATGAGCGCGGCGCTGGAGTCCGGGCGCTGGAAGCCTACCGATACCGTCGAGGTCGGTTCGGGGATTCTCAAGATCGGCCGGTATACGATCCGAGATCTGTCCAGGACCCAGGGGCCGGTGCTGGACATGACCGGCATCCTGATCCGCTCGAGCAACGTGGGAATGAGCAAAGTGGCATTCGATATCGGCGGTGAAAAGGTCTTCGACCTGATGCGCCGTGTCGGCCTGGGGCAGGAAACCGGGCTGGGTTTTCCCGGTGAGCGCGCCGGCAACTTGCCCAATTACCGGGAATGGCGCCCGGCCGAGACCGCGACGCTTTCATATGGGTATGGGTTATCTGTCACGGCCGTCCAATTGGCCAAGGCCTACGCGATCCTGGCGGACGGTGGCAAAAGCGTGCCGATCACCCTGCTTCGGCGGTCCTCGGCGCCCGCCTCCGTCCAGGTGATTCCAGCCACCGTCGCGGATACCCTCAAGCACATGCTGCAACAAGTCATCGAAGCCCCCAAGGGCATATTCCGGGCCAAGGTGCCTGGCTACCATGTGGCCGGTAAAAGCGGCACGGCGCGCAAAACCAGTACCGGCGTAAAGGGCTACACAGCGAACGCCTACCGCTCCGTCTTCGCGGGTTTTGCGCCCGTGCAGGATCCTCGGTTTGCCATTGTGGTGGTCATCGATAACCCACGCAAAAACGGCTATTTTGGCGGGCTGGTAGCGGCTCCGGTGTTCAGTCGGGTCATGGCAGAAGCTTTGCGGATGTACAACATCCCGCCTGACAACCTGGGCGAAAACACGCGTTAGCCCAGGCGGGCCATGACGAAGTCGACAAAAGCCGCCAGCTTGGGCAGGGACTTTTTCTGGCGCGGGTACACAATTTGTACCGGCTTGGGCTCAGGCAAAAATGCCTCCATGATGCTGACCAGCTTGCCGTCTTTAACGGCATTGGCGACCAGAAAGTCGGGCTGCATCAGTATGCCGTTACCTGCAATGGCGGCCTGGAGCAACACCTGGCCGTCATTGCTCTTGAGCACTGCCCGCTCTGGCCAGGGAAACTCCGCATCGCCGCTTTTCAGCGACCAGGCAAATGTGTTGCTCCAGGAGGTGTGCGTCAGAATATCGTGCGTACGCAAATCCTCGGGCGTGGTGGGTGTTTGCCGCGCCTGGAGGTACTGAGGCGCCGCACAGATCACCATGCGATAAGGCGGAAGCGGCTTGGCAATCAGATTGGCTTCGATCAGTTCGGAAATCCTGAAGCCTATATCGAATGAGCTTTCATACAGGTCCATGACCTCGTTGCTCAGGATCAACTCGATCTGGATGTCCGGGTAAGCGCGCATAAAGTCCGAGACCAACGGCGCCACCAGGGAAACCCCCAAGGTCATGGGCGCGGTGATGCGCAACAACCCGCTGGGCTTGCCGGTGGAGGCCTCGACCAGGCTGTAGGCATACTTGACCTGCTCCAACGCGAGTTTGGCTTCCTCGTAAAACAGCCGGCCCTCGCCCGTCACCGATTGACGTCGCGTTGTTCTTTGAATCAATTTGGTGTTGAGTGTGGTTTCCAGGCTTTGAATGTGGCGGCCTACCATGACAGCGGACATGCCCACCAATAAAGCAGCGTCGGCAAAACTTCCGGCTTCGACCACTGCCACAAATACTTCCATCTGCCTGAGTTTGCTCATGAGCGAATCTTCACACCTTAAAAAACGACGCTAACAACAAGGCTGCAGAAAAATACGCACGCCTGTTAAGTTCGTCAACACTCACTATCGGAGCGATAACTTTATAAGTTAGATAGCGGCGTATTAAGTACTTCGGGTTCGACTATTACTAACTCACGCTACTTTTCTACTGTGAAGCGCAAAGGCTAGATTGCTAACCTCAGGTTAGTAGACAGCAAACGGCCGGTCCATTTATTGCTGGCGCGTTTGTGCATAAAGTCATCCGTCATCACCCTGAGCGACGAGGCTTTCCCCATGCAAACCCCACTGGATACCGCACTCAGCGCCTTTCCCAAGGCCGACCTGCTGCAAGGCCCAACCCCGATTCAGCGGGCGTCTCGGTTGGAACAGCACTTGGGCTTGGTCGAACAAGGCATTGGCCTGTTCCTCAAGCGTGATGACCACATGCTCATCGGCGGTGGTGGCAACAAGCTGCGCAAGCTGGAATTTCACCTGGGGGCTGCGCTTGCACAAGGCGTTGACACGATTATCACCGTGGGCGGTATTCAGTCGAACCATGCACGCTTGACCGCGGCCGTCTGCGCAAGGCTGGGAATCGCCTGCGAATTGGTACTCACACGCTCGGTGCCCAAGACGGAGCTCGAGTATGAACTCAACGGCAACGTGCTGCTGGACCAGCTGTTTGGTGCCGAAATGCATGTGCTGGACAAAGGCGCTGACGCGTTGACCATGGCCGAGGTCAGGGCTGAGCAACTGCGCAAAAAAGGTCGCAAAGTGCTGGTGATTCCAACGGGAGGGTCTACGGCAGCAGGCAGCCTGGGCTATGCGCGCTGCGCCGGGGAAATCGTCCGGCAGGAAGCGTCACTCGATCTCGCCTTTACCCAAGTGGTCGTGCCCAATGGCAGCGCCGGTACCCATGCGGGGCTCGCCGCCGGGTTCGAATGCCTGGGCAGAGGCGCGGCGACGGTGAAGTCCTATTCCGTGCTCAGCGATCAGCCAGCCAGTGCGACCCGCACATTGCAACTGGCCCGGGACACGCTGGCATTGCTCGGCAACAACGCTGATTTAGGCGCAAGGGCCATCCATGTTGATGGCAGCCAATTGGGTGAAGGTTATGGCGTACCGACCCAGGCCATGGTGGAAGCCGTTCGCCTGATGGCGCGCTACGAAGGTTTGCTGATCGATCCGGTGTACTCGGGCAAAGCGTTCGCTGGGCTAGTCGCCGACCTGCGGCAAGGGCGCTATCGCCGTGGCGACAACGTGTTGTTCATCATGACGGGCGGCACGCCTGGGTTGTTTGCCTACCGCGAGGCATTGACCACGGCCTGAAGAAGGCTTGCCCCACCTAAGGCAGGGCTTCGAAAATAGGCGCCATGCGACTGCGAGAACGGAGGATATGCTCCTTCATCGCATCACTGGCCGCCTCTGCATCTGCGGCCAGCAGCGCCTCGACGATCAACCCATGCTCCAGACGTGCCTCATCCGTGACATGGGTATGAAAACGCAGGCGGAACAAGTGCATGTGGGCATGCAGGCGGGACAAGGTTTCGGCGACCAGATCGTTGTCGCCGAGCTGGATGATCCACGCATGGAAGTCCGCGTCATGCACGGCAAACTTCCCATACGCCACTTTGGCGTCGTCGGCGGCGGATGACTCCATCCGACGTGCCAGCGTTACTAGCGTATCGCGCTGTTCGTCGTTCATGTTTCTCGAGGCCCTGGCCACCATGTAGGGCTCGAGCATCAGCCGCATATCGTAGATCTCTTCGAAGCGCTTACGCGAAGGCATCGGCGCCGCGCTATACCCCACGTTATGCGTCTTGATCACCAGCCCTTCGGTTTCCAGGCGGATCAATGCCGCGCGGATCGGCGTCTGCGAGACGTTCAGCTCCCTCACCAAAGCATCCACCGACATGCGGCTGCCTGGCGCGATCTTCAGAGAAATGAGCTGGGACAGCAGTGTTTCGTAGACCTGGTCGCCCAGGGACGTCGAGCGAATGATTTCCGGGGCGGACGATGAACCGGCGTTGGCAAAGGAAGAAGTGACCACAGCAAGCCTCTCGAAAAAATCGTTGACACCATGGTATCGCCCGATTAGCTTAAATCAAATCGTATTTCCGATCGGATTTTATTTAAGAGGGCAAACGCTTGGAAACCATCAGCATCGATCTGGCTCTTTCAACCAGCATCAGGGCCCTCGAAAAGGCCGGCGTCTCGCCCGAAAACGCGAAGATCCAAGCCGACCTGCTACTCGAAGCCGAGCTTCGCGGGCGTGCCTCTCACGGCCTGCAACGCTTGCCTCGCATCATCCAGCGCATTGAAAACGCAGTAGCCGATCCCGATACCGTCGGTGTCTCGACCTGGAACGGCACAAGCCTGCTTGAAGTGGATGGCTGCAACGGCCTGGGCCCCGTCGTGGCGTTCAACGCCCTCGCGCAGATTTCGGCGCGAGCTCGGGAAACCGGCGTCGCTGCGGCAACGGTCAGCCACTGCAATCACATCGGCATGCTCGCCCTCTACGCGCAACGCATTGCCGAACAGGGCCAGATCCTGATCGCCATGACTACCAGCGAGGCACTCGTGCATCCCTGGGGCGGGCGCAAAGCCATGATCGGCACCAACCCGATCGCCATCGGCGTACCGGCCACTCCCCTGCCCTTTGTGCTGGACATGGCCACCAGCCTGGTTTCCATGGGCCAGGTGCACGACTACGCCAATCGCGGCCAAGCCCTGCAGCCGGGTTGGGCGCTGGACATCCATGGCAACCCGACACTGGATGCCAAAGCTGCTCGGGACGGCGCCATTGCCCCGTTCGGCGATGCCAAGGGTTATGCCCTGGGCCTGGCTATCGAAGTGCTGGTTGCCAGTTTGACCGGCTGCGGGTTGGGCACCGACGTCAAAGGCACGCTGGACAACGACCAACCGTGCAACAAAGGCGACATTTTCATCGTCTTGCAACCGGCACACAACGCCGCGCACGCCATCTCCACCTACCTCAATGCCATCCGCGAATGCGAACCGGCCAAGGCTGACCGTCCGGTGCTGGTGCCGGGCGATCGAGCCCATGAGGTTCGCCGTCACAACCTGGTTGACGGCATTCGCCTACCCGCCGGTGTCTGGCAACAAATTCGAGTCTACGCGGGCGAGTAAGCCGCCTGCCTTGTGAAACAGGGGAACCCAATGAACAACAATAATTTCGGCCTGACGCGCAGCCCAAGCGCGATTCTGTTTGGCGACGGCCAACGTCATGCACTGGGGCGCGTCACGGCACACGTGGGTCAACGTGCGCTGATCTGCACCGATGAGCGCTTGTCGATTTCGCCGTTGCTGGAGGAAATGCTGCAAGACCTGACCAGAAACGGTGTCGCCTACCGCGTGTTCGATGGCACGCAACCCGAGTTGCCGTCCGATGGCATCGAAACCTGCGTGCAGGAACACCGCGCGTTCAACCCGGATGTCGTCATCGGCATGGGCGGTGGCAGTTGCCTGGACATGGCCAAGCTGGTAGCCCTTTCGCTGAGCCACGGCGGATCCCTTGAGCACTATTACGGAGAACTGAAGGTGCCAGGGCCGGTGCTGCCGGTCATCGCGATTCCAACCACCGCCGGCACCGGCTCCGAAGTGACGCCGGTGGCGGTGATGGCCGACAAGAAGCGTGACCTGAAAGTAGGGATCTCTTCGCCTTACCTCATCCCGCACATCGCGCTCTGTGATCCGGAACTGACCGTCACCTGCCCTCCGGGGCTGACAGCCCTGTCCGGCGCCGATGCCCTGACCCACGCCATTGAAGCTTTCACGGCGGTGGTCAACCCGGCAGATCCCCTGCTCTCGCAAAGCCGTGTGTTCGTTGGGAAAAACCTGCTCAGCGACCAGCACGCCCTCACCGCCATCAAAGCGATCTTCGAATACCTGCCGCGGGCGGTCGAGAATGGCGCTGACCGAGAAGCGCGCAGCCAAATGATGTTCGGCTCTCTCCAGGCCGGCCTCGCGTTTGGCGTTGCCGGTACCGCCGCTGCCCATGCGATCCAATATCCGGTTGGCGCACTGACCCATACGGCCCACGGCCTGGGCGTGGCGGCGTTATTGCCGTATGTGATGCGCTTCAACGCCGAAACCCATCTGCACGCCTACGTCGCAATAGCCCGTGCGATCGGCATCACGACGGCATCCCCCGAGCAAGCCGTCGATGAGCTCATTCATCAAACCCGGCAACTGCTCAACCGCATCGGCATCCCTCGCACCCTTGCCGACCTCGGAGTTCAGGAAAGCCAGCTGGACTGGATTGCCGAGCAGTCACTGCTGTCCGCGCGACTGATCAACAACAACCCCCGTCGCCTCGAATTGGGCGACTTGCAGCTGCTCACCCGCCGCGCGTTCCACGGTCATCTCTGACAACTCAACCACGCAGGTAGAACAACAACATGGTGCATATGACCCAACCTCACGACTCACTGCCCACCGATCTGTTCATCGGCGGCCAGTGGCTGCCCTCGACGTCTCGCCAGCGCATTGATGTGATCGACCCCTCGACCGAAGCGGTGATCGCCAACGTCGCGGATGCCACGCTGGAAGATGCGCGCGCTGCGGTCGACGCTGCGGCAGCGGCAGCGCCTGCCTGGGCGGCGACGCCACCGCGTCAGCGCAGTGAAATCCTGCGCCGCTGTTTTGAGTTGATCAGCCGTGACAGCGACAAGATCGCGCGGTTGATCGCCCAGGAAAACGGCAAGGCCCTCAGTGATGCGAAAGGCGAAGTGGCCTACGCCGCCGAGTTCTTCCGCTGGTTCGCCGAAGAGGCCGTGCGCATCAACGGCGACCTGAGCAAGGCACCCAGCGGCCAGGCCAATACCCTGGTGCAATACGAACCCATCGGCATTGCCTTGCTGATTACACCGTGGAACTTCCCTGCGGCCATGGCCACGCGCAAGATCGCCCCGGCACTTGCAGCAGGTTGCACGTGCATCCTCAAACCCGCCACTGAAACGCCCCTCACGGCCTACCTGATCGGTCAGATACTCGCTGAAGCCGGTGTGCCGGACGGTGTGGTCAATATCCTCACCACCCGCTCGGCGGGCAAACTGTGCAGCGAGATCCTGGATGATCCACGGGTGCGCAAACTCTCGTTCACAGGCTCGACAGAGGTCGGTCGTGTCCTGCTGCGCAAGGCCGCCGACTCGGTGATCAACTGTTCCATGGAGCTGGGCGGTAACGCGCCGTTCCTGGTGTTTGAGGATGCCGACCTTGAGGTTGCCATCGACGGCGCCATGCTCGCCAAGATGCGCAATGGCGGGGAAGCTTGCACGGCTGCCAACCGCTTTTACGTGCAGCGCGGCATCGCCGAAGCTTTTTCGGCGCGTCTGGCACAACGCATGGCTGACCTGCGCGTCGGGGACGGCGTCGACCCGCAAACCCAATGCGGCCCCATGGTCAATGCCGCTGCCGTGGACAAGATCAGCGCGTTGGTCAACGACGCCTGCGCCAAGGGCGCCAAAGTCATCGCCGGTGGTGATAAACCCGCGCGCCAGGGTTACTTCTATAACCCGACGGTACTGGTTGATGTACCGCCCACGGCCGATCTGCTGCGCGAGGAAATCTTCGGCCCTGTCGCCCCCATCGTCGTATTCGATACGGTCGACGAAGCGATCAAGTTGGCCAATGCCACCGAGTACGGCCTGATGGCCTACGTGTTTACGGCGGACATCGGCAAGGGCATGCGTATTTCGGCTCGCCTGGAGAGCGGCATGATCGGCCTAAACCGCGGCATCGTGTCTGATCCCGCCGCGCCTTTTGGTGGTGTCAAGCAAAGTGGCCTGGGGCGCGAGGGGGCTCATCACGGCATGCTCGAGTTCCTGGAAGCCAAGTACATCTCCGTGAATTGGTGATCTAAAACGCGGTAGCAGCTGTTCGACAACGTGCACCCTGGTAACGCTTCGAGTGTTTACCACCCTTGTGTGTGCCCGTTGAAGCGCGGCTGCCACCGACTTTTATTGATTGCGATTGCGTCATCCATTGTAAAAAAAATAAATCGGCATGGTGAACAACGCTATGAATACCGCGACAGAAAACAGCGCTCTAAACCGCGGCCTTGGCCCTCGGCAGATGAACATGATGGCGCTCGGAGCAGCCATTGGCGTGGGGTTGTTTTATGGCTCCGCCAGTGCAATCAAGACCGCCGGCCCGGCCATTCTCCTGACCTATGCGGTGTGCGGCGTGTTTGTCTTTTTTGTGATGCGTGCCTTGGGCGAAATGGCGGTCCATAACCCGGTGGCCGGTTCCTTTTCCCGGTATGCATTCGACTACCTGGGGCACCGCGCAGGCTTCATGACGGGATGGACCTACTGGTTCTACTGGATCGTCTGCATCATGGCCGAAGTGACGGCAGCAGCGATCTACATGACTTACTGGTTTCCGGATGTACCGGCCTGGATATGGGCCTTGAGTGCGTTACTCGCCATGGGCGCACTGAACCTGGTGGCGGTATCGGCTTTTGGTGAAATGGAGTTCTGGTTTGCCGCGATCAAGGTCGTCACCATCGTATTCCTGATCGTTACCGGTACGGGGATTATTGTGTTCGGCCTGGGTAACGATGGCGTCGCACTGGGTTTGAGTAACCTATGGAGCCATGGTGGTTTTATGCCCCACGGCGCTTGGGGTGTGCTGGCGGCGTTGCCGATGGTGACTTTTTCCTACAGCGGGATCGAGATGATCGGCTTGACGGCCGGTGAAGCGAAGGATCCGGAAAGGTCCATCCGGCGCGTGGTCAATACAGTGTTCTGGCGCATTGCGATCTTCTACGTCGGCGCATTGTTCGTGGTGATGTCGTTGTACCCGTGGGACCTGATCGGCGCACAGGGCAGCCCCTTTGTACTGACCTTCGAAAAACTGGGGATCCGCGAAGCGGCGGGCATCATGAATTTCGTGGTGCTGACGGCGGCCTTGTCGTCCTGCAACAGTGGGATCTTCAGTACCGGACGCATGGTGTTCAACCTGGCAGAACAAGGCCAGGCACCTGGCCGCTTCCGCAGGATTTCAGCGCGGGGGATCCCAGTGTACGCAGTGGGACTCGGCGTACTGGTGACGTTGATCGGCGTGCTGCTGAACTATATTGCCCCACCTGATTTGTTTATCTGGCTCACGTCAATTGCCACCTTCGCCGGCCTGTTTACCTGGACCATCATCCTGCTGTCGCACATCAAGTTCCGCCAGCGTGTCACCTTGAGCGCCGACCGACGCATGATGCCGTGGTCGCCCTGGAGCTCTTACGCCACCCTCGCCTTTCTGGCACTGATTACCGCCATGCTGACGCTCTCTGAAAACACCCGGATCGCCATGATCGTCGGCCCGATCTGGCTGCTGGGGTTGTGGCTGTCCTACAGCCTTGTGCAAAAACGTAATGGGCTCACTACCGAGGTGTATGAATGAACCTGCCTGCGCAACAGATTGCTGGCCTGAAAGACATCGCGCGCCGCGTGCCCTTGACCCTCAACCGGCATATGAAAGGCATTCCCGAACAGTTGGTCGGGTGCCCGCGCCACGCTATCGCCGACTTGCACCTCTCGCTGCTCAACGAAGATGTGCCATTCCCGGTGGCCACCCTGAAGGCCTCGGCGCTTACCCATAACAGCCAGTGGATGAGCCAGTATCTGCGAACGGCCAATGTCAGCCTGGCGCCCCACGGCAAAACCACGATGAGCCCGGAACTCTTCGCCCTGCAGCACCAGGATGGCTGCTGGGGGCTGACGCTTGCTACCTTCCAACAGGTACGAGCAGCCCGTCGTCACGGGGTGAAGCGCATCATCCTGGCCAACCAGGCGGTGGGCCGACAGGAAATCCGCTATTACCTGGAGCAACTGCGCGACGACCCGACGGTCGAGATCTTTTGCTACGTGGATTCCCTCGACGGCGTACACCGCTTTCTTGAAACCGCACAAGCCATGCGGGTCGGCCGCCCGCTGGAGGTGCTGATAGAGCTGGGCTACCCCGATGGCCGTGCGGGCTGTCGGAGTCTTGAGGACGTCGTGGCGATTGCCGAAGCAATTCGCCAGAGTCATGGCCTGATCCAGCTTCGTGGTGTCGCAGGGTTCGAAGGGTTGTACCAGAGTCGTGTCGACGAGGACCGCCTTGCCCTGGTTCGGGCCTTTCTCCAGCGAATCGCCGAAGCCGCCCTTCAACTGGACCAGTTGCACTTGTTTGCCGACGCCGAGGTGCTATTGACCGCCGGTGGGTCCGCCTACTACGACTTGGTCATCGAAGCCTTCGGCGCGGTTGCATTGTCCAAACCGGTCAGGATTGTCACGCGCAGTGGCTGCTACCTGACCCACGACAATGGCCTGTATCAGGCGCTACATGCCGAATGGTTGGAAAGAAACTCGCACAGCGAGCGGTTGCAGCCGGCCCTGGAAGTATGGGGGCAAGTGCTGTCCTTGCCGGAGCCTGCGCTGATGATTGTATCGGTCGGCAAGCGCGACTTCGGCACAGACGCGGGCCTGCCCGTGCCCCATCACTGGATCCGGCCAGGTACCGGTTTGCTGGAACTGCCGAGCGGTTGCGTAATTGCCGCCACCAGCGATCAGCATGCACATGTGCGGGTACCTCAGGGGCACAGTTTTCATGTAGGTGACTGCATCGGTTTCGGCGTCTCCCACCCCTGCACTACCTTTGACAAATGGCAGGCCATTTACCTGGTGTCTGACGACTACAGCGTACTGGATGTGTTCCAGACGATGTTCTAACGTATTTCACTCGCCGCGCCGTCCCAGCATGACGATGCCGGGGCGCCCCGGTTGGTCCACGAAGGTCCTCACGCCTTCCGGCTGCCAACTTTCCTTCATCACCGCCCCCAATGACGTGTAGTACTGCGCCAGTTGCGTGATGTCATTGATGATCGTCCAAGTGTTCTTGCGCACCGCCGCAATCGGAAACTCGCCTGGCCTGGCGACGGCCCCGGAGACACCGCCGGTCTGTTGCACATTATCTTTTTCATGGCTGACCATGTAGGACAGGTAATTGACCTGCGGGCCGTGTCGCAACACATTGTGCTGGCGCACGGCGAATGGCCGGTTACTGTCATCCAGTGCCACTTCGCGGTTGATGCAATCGATCACTTGCTGCTCTTCAATGGAGCCCGCCAGCACGGTTCGTGGCCGTCCAGCGCCACGGAAGGTGATGATGTCGTGCGCGTCATAATCCCCGGTGAAAGCCTTCTTCTGCCAGTTCCCGAGCCGCTTGAGTGCAGCGAGGCTGCCTTCTAGGTTCTTGATGTCGATGGGTTGGATCGACGTGTCATCCTCAAGGTCGCCACTGAGGTAAACGCCGACCAGTCCCGTTGGGTCCCAATGACCCACATAACCCTCCAGCCCGGCGGTGCGCAGGCGCAGCAGCAAGTCGTTGGCCTTGTCGGGACCATATGCCTTGGCGAGGGAGCTTTGCTTGATGGTTTTTTCCAGGATGTTATGGCCCTTGGCCGCTGCGCCACGCTCTAAAGCCAGGAGTGTGGCGCGGCCAGCCGACCTGAAACTGATGGAGAAGTTGCCTTTGATTGAGGCTCGCTCAATGGCGTCCATGTGCTTTTCTAAAATGAATTCACGGGCAACGCGTTGCCTTGTTTTTGTGTCATCCGGCATCGTTAAGGCCAATTTGAGGTAGGAAGGTTCTCCTCTCCAAACGTCCTGGTCACGGGTTTTATTCCATGACGGCCAAACTATGAACCTAAAGCTCATAACTCGTTAACTATTGCGTGGATTATCCAGGGTAATCATCCGCCGTAACCTGTGCCCATAGCGCAAGCACACCGCCTTGCGCAGCACATGAACGGAGCTTTCCATGACCTTATCCACTCCCCGCCAGCTTGAAGGCAAAGTCGCGCTGATCACCGGCGCCAGCTCTGGCATTGGCCGTGCAACTGCCGTTGTCCTGGCTCAACGCGGCGCAAAGATCGTTGCCGCTGCCCGCCGCCAGAGTGAGCTGGACGAGGTGGTTGCCGAGATCATCGCCCACGGCGGTATCGCTTCCTCCATTGTGGTCGACGTGACCCGCGAAGCCGACATCATTGCCATGGTCAAGTTTGCCGTGGACACCTACGGCCAGCTGGACATCGCCTTCAACAATGCCGGCACCGAAGGCGTGTTCGCGCCGCTGATCGAGCAGGACAATGCGCGCTTCGACCTGGTGTTCGAACCCAATGTGCGCGGCGTCTTCAACTGCATGAAGTACGAGGCCAAGGTGATGCTGGAGCAGGGCTTTGGCAGCATCATCAATAATGCGTCCATGGGCGGCGTGATCGGTTTCGAGAATGCCGCGCTGTATATCGGCACCAAGCACGCCGTGGTGGGCATGACCAAGACCGCGTCCATCGAGTGGTTCAAACAAGGGGTGCGGGTGAATGCGCTTTGCCCAGGGCTGATCGAAACACCCTTCCACCATCGCGGGATCTGGCCGTCGGTGGAAGCCCAGCAGGCGTTCGCCGCCAGCACGCCGGCCAGTCGTTTCGGCACGGCTGAAGAGATGGCGACGGTCGTGGCGTTCTTGGGCTCGGAAGATGCCAGCTACGTGTCCGGTCACGCCCTGCTGGCCGACGGCGGCTACTCGGTGGCCTGACGGTTACGCGCCTGGAAGAAGTCGATAAATGCCCGGAGCTTTCCGGGCATTTGCGCACGGTTGGCGTAATACAGGTGGAAGGTCTCGGCGGGCGCGGCGTATTTTTCCAGCATCGCGACCAACGCGCCGCTGGCAATGTCCGCCTGGGCAAACGGCCGGAATACCAGGGCCACGCCACATCCCAGGCGCGCCGCCGACAAGGTGGTGCGCATCTCATCCAGCACCAGGCGTCCCTTCACCTGGAGCTCGACATTGGCCTTGCCGATGCGAAACGTCCAATCCATCAGCGGCCCGCGACTGCTCAAACGCTGATGGATGCAGTCGTGGGCCAGCAGGTCTTCAGGTGTGTTCAACGGCGCCGAGCGTGCCAGATACTCCGGCGTGGCCACGGCCACCATCGGCTGCGACGCCCCCAGCGGCACCGCGATCATGTCACGCTGCAAGGCCTGGCCCAGGCGGATACCGGCGTCGAAGCCTGCGCCGATGATGTCGCTCAAGCCATTGTCCAGGGCGATATCCAGGCTGATGTCCGGGTAGTGCGCGAGAAACGCCGCCACATGCGGTTCGATCAGCGAGGCGTAGGCCACGTAGGAGCTGTTGATTTTCAACGCGCCATACGGGCGGCTGGCGGTGTCGTGTACCTGCTGCACCGAGAAGCGGATCTGCTCCAGGGCCGGGGCCAAGGTGTCGAGCAATTGGTTGCCCGACTCAGTCAACGCCACGCTGCGCGTGGTGCGGTTGAACAGGCGCACGCCCAATTGCGCTTCGAGCTGCTTGATGGTCTTGGACATCGCCGTGGGCGTGACCTCCATCTCGGCCGCCGCCCGCGCAAAATTCATATGACGGGCCACGCATTCGAACGCGATCAAGGCCGGCAGGTGGGTGGATTTCAGGCTCATGCAGCGTCTCGAAGGGTGGATGCCAATGGTGTGGCGCAGCATAGGTGAGTTCAACTAACCCGGCCACGCAAAAAAATCCGCCGCAGAGTCTGCGGCGGCAACCAAAGGATTTTGTCGAAGCAGAGCGGCTAAGACAGCGTCCACGCTACACCCGCAGTCGATTAAAAATAGTGAAGTTTAATTAATCGAGTTTCATCCCTTGGCCCGCTGCAGGCCCCGCAGACTGGGCTTAGAATCAAGCTCGGCAACCACGCCGAACACAATAAAAACCGTAACAGCTCACCTGCAAACATCTGCCCATACAACTTTATGCACCCTCCAATCAGTGCGGTGTTTCTGTGCGCGCGTTCATTCTTCCGGGGAAGTTACAACATGATTAAACAGTCGAGCCTGTTAGCACTGGCGGTGTGTGCCGGTATCAGTCAACTGGCGTTTGCCGAAACGGTCACCGACCAGGCGGACTCCAAGGGGTTTATCGAGGGCAGCAGCGTCACCGGGTTGTTGCGCAACTACTACATGAACCGTAATCGCGAAGGTGGCCGGGCCGATAACATCGACTGGACCCAGGGCGCGATGCTCAACTACGCCTCGGGCTTCACCCAGGGCACTATCGGCTTCGGCGTGGATGCCTACGCCTACGGCGGGCTGAAACTGGACGCCACCCACGCGGATGCCGGCACCGGCAACCTGCCGACCGACCGGCATGGCGACCCCGAAGACGCCTACGGCTCCGTGGGTGCGGCGGTGAAGATCAAGATCTCCAAGACCCAGCTCAAATTCGGTGACATGCAACCCACCGCCCCGGTCTTCGCCACCGGCGGCACCCGCCTGTTGCCGCAGACCGCCACCGGTTTCGACCTGACCAGCAGTGAAATCGCCGGCCTGGACCTGGAAGCCGGGCATTTCACCAGCACCAACAGCGGCATGACCAGCAACCATGACCACGATATCTACGCGACCTACGCCAATATAGCCGCCAACAGTGCCAGTTTCGTCGGTGGCAAATACACCTTCAGCCCGTCCCTGAGCGCGACCGTCTATGCCGGTGAACTGGAAGACATCTGGCGCCAGTACTACACCAACCTCAACTACGTGATCCCGCTGGCCCATGACCAGTCACTCGCGCTGGATGGCAACCTCTATCGCACCCTCGATACTGGCAGCGCCAAGGCCGGCGCGATCAACAACACCACCTACTCGCTGGCGGCGGCGTACTCGTTCCTGCAGGCGCACACGTTGACGCTGTCGTTCCAGAAAGTGCATGGCGACACGCCGTTTGACTACATCGGCACCGGCAACAACGGCGCGGGCGAAGGCGGCGATTCGGTGTACCTGGCCAACTCGGTGCAATGGGGGGACTTCAACGGGCCGGGCGAACAGTCCTGGGGGATTCGGTATGACCTGAACATGGCCAGCTATGGCGTGCCAGGGCTGAGTTTCATGGGCCGCTACATCAACGGCTCGGACATCAATGGCACCCATACACCGGATCACAGCGCCTATGTGGGCGACTACGGCGCCGACGGCGCGCACCACGAAACCGACCTGGAGGCCAAGTACGTGATCCAGAGCGGCCCAGCGAAAAACCTGTCGTTGCGTGTCCGCGATGCGATCGTGGCATCGAACGCCGACCAACGTGATGGTGACCTGAATGAGTTGCGGCTGATCGTCGACTATCCGTTTACCTTGCTCTAATCAATCCGGCATCTCCCCCAACCGCTGGCGCATCCCTGCGCTGGCGGCTGGACCGGCTTGGATCGTGCACTGGTCCAACGGCACACATTGGCCCGCGGCATTCGCCATCGCCGGCTGCACCGGCAAACCGGTCGCACGCTCCACCACTTCCACACTGTGGCCTTCTTCTGCGAAATGCCGGTTGCCCCAGGCCACCAGCGACATCAGCACCACACTGAAATCCTCACCCTTGGCCGTCGGCACATATTCGTAGCGTGGCGGTCGCTCGCTGTAGGGCCGACGCTCCAACATCCCCGCCTCCACCAGGCCATTCAAACGGCGCGTGAGCATATTCGGCGCGATACCCAGGCTGCGCGAGAACTCATCGAAGCGGCGCAGGCCGTGCAAGGCGTCGCGCATGATCAGAATGCTCCACCACTCCCCTACCCGCTCAAGGCTGCGGGCGATGGGGCATTCGTCGCTGATGAGGGACTTGCGTTGCATGGGGATTCCTGTGGGTCAGTGCAAATGTGTGTGACGCCATGTTACTTTCATGTTGATAGTGACGTCCATAGGGTCTGTTCCCTCACCGCAACCGGAGTCGATTGATCATGAGTAAACGCATCGTTGTGACAGGCATGGGCGCGCTGACGCCGTTGGGCGCTGACGTGGAATCCACCTGGCGCCGCCTGTTGGCCGGGCAATCGGGCATCCGTCGCCTGCCGGAAGACTTGATCGGGGATTTGGCGGTCAGCATCGGTGGCCAGGTGCAGAGCGCTATCCAGGATCCTGAAGCCGGATTTGACCCGGATCGCCTGCTGGCAGCCAAGGAACAACGCAAGATGGACCGCTTTATCCTGTTCGCGCTGGCGGCGGCGGATGAAGCCTTGAAGCAGGCCGGCTGGGCGCCGGACACAGTGGAACAACAGGAACGCACGGCGACCATCATTGCGTCGGGTGTTGGCGGTTTCCCGGCGATTGCCGATGCAGTGCGCACCACTGACAGCAAAGGCCCGCGCCGATTGTCCCCGTTTACCATCCCATCCTTCTTGAGCAACATGGCCGCCGGGCATGTGTCGATCAATTACGGTTTGAAAGGCCCGTTGGGCGCGCCGGTGACCGCCTGTGCCGCAGGTGTGCAGGCCATCGGTGATGCGGCGCGAATGATTCGTGCCGGTGAAGTCGATGTGGCGGTGTGCGGCGGCGCCGAAGCGGCGATTCATCGGGTCAGTCTGGCCGGTTTTGCGGCAGCGCGAGCCCTGTCCAGCGACTTCAATGACAGCCCTGAGCGGGCTTCGCGGCCATTCGACCAGGCGCGCGACGGTTTTGTCATGGGCGAAGGCGCCGGCATCCTCGTTATCGAAGAACTGGAGCATGCCCTGGCGCGTGGCGCACAACCCATTGCGGAGTTGGTGGGCTACGGCACCAGTGCCGATGCCTACCACATGACGGCCGGCCCGGAAGACGGCGACGGTGCGCGACGCGCCATGCAGCAAGCCTTGCGCCAGGCCGGCATCGAGGCGGCCCAAGTGCAGTACTTGAACGCTCACGCGACTTCCACACCGGTAGGCGATAAAGGCGAACTGGCCGCGATCAGGACGGTATTTGGCGCTAACGGCAGCCCGGCAATCAGCTCGACCAAATCTGCCACCGGGCACCTGCTGGGCGCTGCGGGCGGTATCGAAGCCATCTTCACCGTACTCGCCCTGCGTGATCAGGTCGCCCCGGTCACTCTCAACCTGCAAAACCCCGACGCGCTTGCGGATGGCCTGGACCTGCTGCACGGTGCAGCCCGGCCGATGCCGATTGAATACGCGCTGTCCAACGGCTTCGGCTTTGGCGGCGTGAATGCCAGCGTGTTGTTCCGCCGCTGGGCGTAGTTTGCCCCTGCGGTATTTTTCGGGGACCATGGGCGCCTTTCTGAACCTGCCAATGAGAGGCGCCCATGGCCAACCACGACCTGCACTACACCCCGGATCCCGATGCCGACTCGATTTCTTCGGATGTGATCGGCTTCAACGGCATCCTGGTGTCCACCCAGATCCCGACCCGCGCCGATGGCAGCCTGGAGCTGGGCGATATCACCCTGCAAAGCGAATGCACCCTGCAAGCCTTGAAAGTCGCCCTGGAAAAGGCCGGCAGCTCCATGGACCGGGTGATGCACCTGACCATTTATCTGACGGACATGGCTGATCGCGGCGCCTTCAACGAGGTCTACAAGCGCTTCTTTGCCAAGCCCTGGCCCGTGCGTGCGGCGGTTGGCGTTGCCGCGTTGGCGGTAGAGGGCATGCGCGTGGAAGTCACTGCGATGGCCGCTCAAGCCTGAGTGGGTGCCGGTCAGGCATTTCACAGCTACAATGCGCGCCTCAACCGTGACAAGCCTGACTAAAAAAACTATGTCCTTGCCCAAGCATCACCTGGAATTGCTCAGCCCTGCCCGCGATGTCGCCATCGCGCGCGAGGCGATCCTGCATGGCGCCGACGCCGTGTACATTGGCGGCCCGAGCTTCGGCGCGCGCCATAACGCCTGTAACGACGTGAGCGATATCGCGTCCCTGGTGGAATTCGCCCGCCGTTACCACGCGCGCGTCTTCACCACGATCAACACCATTCTGCATGACAACGAACTGGAACCCGCGCGCAAGCTGATCCATCAGCTCTACGACGCCGGCGTCGACGCGTTGATCGTGCAAGACCTGGGGGTGATGGAGCTGGATATTCCGCCCATCGAGCTGCACGCCAGCACCCAGACCGACATTCGCACCCTGGGCCGCGCCAAGTTTCTCGACCAGGCCGGCTTCTCGCAGTTGGTATTGGCCCGTGAGCTGAACCTGCAGGAAATCCGCGCCATCGCCGACGAAACCGATGCCGCCATCGAATTCTTCATCCACGGCGCCCTGTGCGTGGCGTTCTCCGGGCAGTGCAACATCTCTCACGCGCAGAACGGCCGCAGCGCCAACCGGGGCGATTGCTCCCAGGCCTGCCGTTTGCCGTACACCTTGAAAGATGACCAGGGCCGCGTCGTGGCCTTTGAAAAGCACCTGCTGTCGATGAAAGACAACAACCAGAGCGCCAATATTCGCGCGCTGGTCGAAGCCGGCGTGCGTTCGTTCAAGATCGAAGGCCGCTACAAGGACATGGGCTATGTGAAGAACATCACCGCCTATTACCGCCAGCGCCTGGATGACGTGCTTGAAGACCGCCCGGACCTGGCGCGCGCGTCCAGCGGCCGCACCGCGCACTTCTTCCTGCCGGACCCGGAAAAAACCTTCCACCGTGGCAGCACCGACTATTTCGTCACCGATCGCAAGGTCGACATCGGCGCCTTCGACACCCCAACGTTCACCGGCCTGCCGGTGGGTGTGGTGGAAAAAGCCGGCAAGCGTGACCTGCAAGTGGTCACCCATGAGCCGCTGTCCAATGGCGATGGCCTGAATGTGCTGATCAAGCGCGAAGTGGTGGGTTTCCGCGCCAACATCGCCGAGCCTAAAGGCGAGTTCGAGGAAGACGGCGAGAAGCGCT
>NZ_JACARN010000007.1:0-125419 GCF_013386605.1 Pseudomonas sp. IPO3749
GGCAAGCCCGCTCACCACACAAGCCCGCTCACCACAGAGGCCCGCCCAAAGATCGCGGAGTCAGTCGTAGATGACTTTCTTCTTCCACTCGGCGTCGGCATCCACCACTTTGAGGCCTTCGGTCAGTTCGTTGACCTCGTCTTCGGCAGGCTTGCTGTTGGTCAGCACCGTGGAGTTGGCGCGAGCAAGCTGCGCCTCCAGCTGTTGCAGTTGTGTGCTGTAGATCACCGGCTCCGGCTGTTTGCGCAGGTACTGCACGCCGCGCTCGAACGCCAGGCGTGCCTGGCCCGGCTGGCCTTGTTGCAGGGCGTGCTGGCCGAGGTTGTTGAAGAACTCGATGTGCAGCAACACCAGGATATGGCGGATTTCCCGGATCCAGTGCTTGGCCTCGTTGGCCGGCAGGAAGCCGTCTTGGGCGGCGCGGGTGACCTGGCCGTGCAGGGCTTCGAGCAGGAAGCGCACGTCCTTGGCCTTGGCTTCGGTCTGGATCGGCGCGGGCGGGTTGTTCACCGGGATCGATTCGCCTTGGGCTACCAGCGTATTCAACTCGGCGATGCGGGCTTTCAGTGGTGCGCTGCCTTTGTTGAGGTTCAACAGGCGCTGGTTGACGTTGAGTTCCAGGCGGGTCATCAACAGTTTGAGCGCCGGGGTCATCAACTGGCCGGGGAAGGTCTCGGTGATTTCACCGCAGCGACGCAGGCGATCATTAAGCTCGATCTCGGTGCGCTTCTTTTCCAGCTTGTTGTTTTCCACCACGTGGTTCATGTAGCCAATGGCGATCAGTATTACGATCCCGGCTATTACCAGCAGGGTGATCATGAGTGGTGTCACCGGTGTGACCTCTTTATAGGGTTTACAGTGGAGTGTAGTGACTGGGCCATCCGGCGGATAGGACTGATCGACCAGTTGCCCGGGTAGTTTGCTTCTATATAGATAGGCGCTCCCTGCATGGATGCACATTGCCATCATTTGCCGGAGCGAACTATAGCGCCTTGTCGGGTGCCAGAATATAGGCGTCAAAGCCCGGACGCGCACAATTCGCCCGCAGGCCCTGAAAGCAGGTCGAAGTCATTGATTTTAATAAATTTATCCTTGGGGGTTGACGACCTTTCAATCCATCCATAGAATGCGCGCCACTTAACGCGTAAAGCACACAGCGAAACGCGGTTAGGTAGTGAATGTTGTACGTGTGTCCCCTTCGTCTAGTGGCCTAGGACACCGCCCTTTCACGGCGGTAACAGGGGTTCGAGTCCCCTAGGGGACGCCATTTGCGGGAATAGCTCAGTTGGTAGAGCACGACCTTGCCAAGGTCGGGGTCGCGAGTTCGAGTCTCGTTTCCCGCTCCAAGTTTAAGCAGTGTGGCTCTCGGGCGGCACTGAGTGAAACCAGGGCATGATCTTCGGATCTAACCTCTGGACACTGAAATACACACCATGTGTTTCAGTTGTGTGTCCCCTTCGTCTAGTGGCCTAGGACACCGCCCTTTCACGGCGGTAACAGGGGTTCGAGTCCCCTAGGGGACGCCATTTGCGGGAATAGCTCAGTTGGTAGAGCACGACCTTGCCAAGGTCGGGGTCGCGAGTTCGAGTCTCGTTTCCCGCTCCAAATTTTGATCCACAGACTTCTACTGGGGTCTGTAGGTCATTGAAAAAAGGAGCTTCGGCTCCTTTTTTCATTCCAGCGAGTGCCACGGAAATCCACCCACAGCTACCGTTTTTGAGTGACCAAATAAGGCACAAGAATACGGGTGGGTCGGCTACCGGATAGTTGCTGGGGCTGAGCGGGGACCATGACGAGCATAGGGCCTAAGTCATTACTTAGGAGTCTCGAAATGGCGCTCTCTGATCTGACCGTCCGGCAGGCGAAGACCACCGGAAAACGCTACACCCTCTCCGACAACGACTGCCTGGGCCTGATGGTCTCAGCCGCAGGCGGCAAGTCATGGCAATTCCGCTACTACTGGCTGGGCAAGCAAAAGCGCCTGTGCCTGGGCGGCTATCCTGCTCTCAGCCTGCGCGAGGCCCGGATCGAGCGAGACAAGGCCCAGGCCCTGCTCGCCAGGGGGATCGATCCTCAGGTCGAGCGCGACCAGAAACGGCACGCGGCCAAGCTGGCGGGCGAATACACCTTCAAGACCGTCTTCGATGCCTGGGTCGAGCATCGCCGCAAGGAACTCAAGGAAGGCCGTCAAAGCACGCTGTCGCAGATCCTGCGCATCTTCAACAAGGACGTGTTGCCCACCCTGGGAAGAATGTCGATCTACGACATTCGCCGCCCCCAACTCCTGGGCGTCTTGGCGGCGATCGAGAAACGCAAGGCGTTCACCACCGCCGAGAAGGTCCGCACCTGGTTCAACCAGTTGTTCCGCTATGCCCTGGTCATTGCCGAGGGGTTGGAAGTCAACCCGGCCGCCGACCTGGACGTGGTGGCAGAGCCCAAGCCCCCCGTAGCCCACAATCCCTACCTGCACCTGCCCGAGATGCCCGAGTTCCTCCAGAAGCTCCGGCTCTACAACCCCCGTGGCTGGCAGACCCAGCTTGGCGTCCGGCTGCTGTTCCTGACCGGGGTGCGCACCGGCGAACTGCGATTGGCCGAACCCGAACAGTTCGACCTCGACAGGGGCTTGTGGATCATCCCACCGCAGATCGTCAAGCAGCTCCAGGATGAAATGCGCAAGGCAGGGAAGCGGCCGCAGGATGTGCCCCCCTATATCGTGCCGCTATCCCTGCAGGCCATCGAGATCGTGCGCTATCTCCTGGGGGTGATGCGGCCGGCGCAGAAGTACTTGCTGTCACACCGCAGCGAACTCAAGAAGCGCATCAGCGAGAACACCCTCAACAAGGCCGTGCAGCTCATGGGCTATGAGGGGCGCCTGACCGGCCACGGCATCCGCGGCACTATCTCGACGGCGCTCAACGAGATTGGCTACCCGAAGATTTGGGTGGACGCGCAGCTTTCCCATTCCGACCCCAACAAGGTGAGTTCGTCCTACAACCACGCCAAGTACGTTGAGCCGCGCCGTCGGATGATGCAGGACTGGGCCGATCGGCTCGACCTGCTCGAACAGGGCGAAGTGGAAGCCGCGAGCGCGCATCTGACCATCCGTATCGACGGGGCGCCGGCGATGGCAGAAGTGGAGGAAGCGGTGGATGCGACCCTCGCGATGGCCGAGCCCACTCCTCCCGGCGTCCCGCCCGTCGTGGCCACGCCTATTGTCGTAACCCCGAGCAGCGGCGGCATCACGTTCCAGCGGCTGTCTCAGGTACCGCCGCCTCCGACGCATGCCCCAGAGCCGGAAGTGTCCGCGATCCAGCGCGAGCGCGAGGAAATGCTGACCATCTACGAGTCTCCAAGCAGCTTGCCGGTCCCGCTGTTCGGCAAGCTGGCCGGAAAGTCCAAGGACCAGATCAACCGCGAACTGAAAGCGGGCAAGTTGCTGTCCATCAGTTTGGGCAATCGGGGGCAGCGTGTTCCCGATTGGCAACTGGTGCCGCTCAAGCACAAGCTGGCCCAGGTGCTCATGAACCAGTGCCCGCACGCGGATTCGTGGGATCTGTACCGCATGCTGACCCAGCCGCACCCTGACCTGGGGGACCGCGCGGCCATTGATGCGGTCACGCCGACCAACGTACCGGCGATCATCCAGGTCATCATGGGCGACTACCAGCACTATGCGGATATGCCCGAGGCCATTGCCCCGTACCCCATCCCCGAGGATGTGCGGCAAAGCGTTCGTCGGCTGGTGGATAGCGCAGTAGTTCTAGACGGAGCATAGGGCTCTCAAACCTTGCAGGGGCCTTGCGGCCCCTGCATTACGCTTGCACCGCCTCCACGAGTTCGCTCAGCGTGCGCGGTGCGGGAGCGAAGAACACGGCGCCGGTGTGCGCCGTCGAGAAATCGAGCAGGCGGTCGTGCATGCCTGGCGGATCGCCGAGGAACATGCGCTCCAGCATCTTCTGCGTCACCCACAGATGCCTGGAGTAGCCGATGAAGTAGGTGCCATATTCGCCCTGGCCGGGGCGGCCGAAGGGCATGTTGTCGCGCAGGATGTCGTGCTCGGTGCCGTCGTCGTCCACGATCGTGGCGAGGGTCTTGTGCGATTTCTGGCCGCTCGTCGCGTCGGGCAATTCGACATTGCTGACGATCTCCCGGCCGATGATCCGCTCTTGCTCGTCCTTGGCGAGCCGAGCCCACGGCTGCATTTGGTGCAGATACTTCTGCACCACCAAGTAGCTGCCGCCGGCGAACGCCTGATCTTCACTGCCGACCAGCGTCGAGGCGCCGATGTCGTGCCCGGTCGGGTTGGCCGTGCCATCGACAAAGCCAAGCAGGTCGCGGGAGTCGAAGTAGCGAAAACCGACCACCTCGTCGGCCACCGTCACGCTGCTGCCCAGTTGGTCCAGCAGCAGGCGCTCGAATTCAAAACAGAGGTCCTCGCGTTCGGCACGGATGTGAAAGAACAGGTCGCCGGGCGTGGCAGGCGCGGTGTGCTTGGCACCCTCGATGGGCACGAAGGGCCGTAGTTCCTTCGGGCGCTTCCCGGTCTGGAAACGGTCCCATAGCGCCGATCCCAGTGCAGTGATGCACGACAGCCGGCCGTTGAGATCGCGGAAGCCCACCGTTTTGATCAGGTCGTCCAGCCCGTCCAAGACGCCGGCGACCGCCTGAAGGGCCTCGTGGCCCTCGGCGACCGTCAACGTGAGAAACACCGCCGCGCGCGACAGCGGCGCATCGATGCTTTGCGAGTCAATTGGTACTCGATCCCAACCACTTCCAACCATTCGTGCCTCCAAAGACCATGTTAATTCATCATATTGCCAGAGATGGAAGCGCTATCACTGGCGCGCTAACAGGCGCGTGCCGCTGCAATTACCCGCACGCAGCCTCGGCGAGAGCGGGCTATGGGGTATTCGAGCAAGCCGCCCTGTCCCTGGCAACCAGCATTGCCCTGTGCTCGAACCGCTCAGAAACAACATTGGCTCGTCCGTGGGGTCGCTGCAGGTATGTCACGATCTCGTAGGGGCCGTCTGAAAGCGGTCGCATAGTGATCCCCCACGCATGGGCACGCTCAATGCGCGATTGCGCGGAGAGCCCCACTCCGTAGCCAGCGGTCACCCAAAGCGCCATCATCTCGAACGAAGTCACGTGCTGAATGCTCTGCTGGCTCAACGGAAGAAAGGACAGTCGCTGATCCAGCAGTAGGCAAGCCTCCGCCGGCCAGCGAAACACCGGATAGTCCAGAAGCTCGGCAAGCGTGATCTTCGCCTGGGCAACTAAGGGGGACCCCAGCGGCACTGCAACAGCCACGTTCTCCACCCAGAGCGGTTGGCTTTTCACAGCCGGAGCACCAGCGTTCCGAAGCGTCATTCCAGCGTCGTAGCGGCCTTCCTCAAGGCCCGTCAACAGATCATCGGCTGAGGTCTCAAAGAACGTGATGGTGACTTCTGGTTCCTCCGCGCGCTGTAGGGCAAGAAGCGTTGTGAGGCAAGAGGATGGCACTCCGGGCGCGATAGCAAGCCTGAAATGGGAAAACTGGCTGGTGGCGTCATGCATGAGGGCCCCCAATAAGCGATCTGTCCAGAAAGGCAAACCAGCGTTTCAGGAAAGAGTGAAGTTTAACGTCGTTATCTTTAACGTGGTTAATTGTGGCAGATTGTTTGACGCTTCTGCTAATGCAGAAATCAACAATTCAGCCAGGCCGTCCTTCTGGCACATCGACGTATGAATCCGAGTCGGCGTTAGCCTTCGGACAGGCCGTGCGCGCTGCGCGCGTCGCTCAAGGAGTCGCGCAAGACGAGTTCGCATCTCGGGCAAGCATTTCGCGTTCTCACATGGGTAAGATCGAGCGTGGTGAGCACGTGCCCACGCTTCCGCTCATACTGAAAATTTCTACGGCACTTGGAATAAGCGCGGCTGACCTGATGACGGCGACCGAACGCAATCTGCGTGCCGACACTGATCCCTGAGTGTCTAGCCTGCCAGGCTCCGTCAACCGTCCGAAGAGTCGCGAAGGCGAACGATAAATCGCTCCACCGAAGCCGATAAATTGCCGCCGTCCGGCCGAAGCAGGTAGGTGGTGATCACGGCAGAATCCATCGCCAAGGGGCGGATCACCACATCCGGCCGTTGGGAGATGGGAATCTTGGTCGCCGTCATGAAGCCGATGCCGTAGCCGGCGCCGACCAACGTGAGCATCATGTCCAGCGAGGACACTTCCTCGACAACATTCAGCTTGTGCTCCAACGTGTTGAGCAGCCGCTTGAGTTCGCGGCAATAGCCCTCGCATACCTGCGGGTCGCACAGGACAAGTGGATGGCCTTGAAGTTCTTGAAGTGGCACCTCCTTGTAGGTGAGCAATGAGTGACGAGCTGGCACCGCAATCACCAGCGGGTCGTGCCAGATTGGTTCGGCAGCGATACCGTCGCCGACATCGCCCGTGTGCGCGAACCCGATCATGAAGTCGCCCGAACGCAAGCCACGCACTTGCTCTGCCAGAGGCACTTCTGACAAGCGTATTTCGATCTCCGGCTCCTCGGCGCGGCAACGAGCCAGAAATGCCGACAGCCGTGGATCGATAGCCCCATCTGATACAGCGATGCGCAGGCTACCGCGCAAGCCCGATGCCACAGCCTTGGCATTTTCACGAGCCTGTTCCAGCACTGTGAATAGACGGCGAACATCTTGCAAGAAGACCGCGCCCGCCGCCGTTAGAACTGTTCCTCGTCGGTTTCGGTCGAAGAGCACTACGCCCAACTCGTCCTCAAGTTCCTTGATGGCTCGTGATAGCGGTGGTTGTTCGATATGCAGGCGCTCAGCCGCCCGCGTGAAATGTAGCTCCTCAGCAAGAACTACGAAGCAGCGAAGATGGCGCAGCTCCATAGGCCACCCTCCCGTTCCGACTTATCCAACACTGTGCTATCTCCCTATAGAAGTGACTGCCATTCTGGCGGCGGCGAGTTCGGCCACATCATTGGAAACTTCTGGCTGAATGAGCCAGGGCTGGGTTGACCGTGCGATGGCCCGAGGCAGGCACAACACTAGGCGAGCCTGATCAAGTCCGTGGGGTGATAAGGATCAGACGAAGGCTATCTCCAGCCACGCACGTCAATGGATGCCGTGCATCGTCCCCGTCTGACCCTTGGCCGATTGCGAACCAAGCGCTTGAACACGCTTGCGGTTGATCATCACCTGCGGATTGCTGAGGCTCTGCTCCTGGTCCGAGCCAAGGCAAGTACCCTGGGGCAGACGGCAAATGCCGGCGAAAATATTCGCCGGCTCCAGTTGCTGCCCGGAGACTGGCGGGACCAGAATGCCTCTCACCAGAAAGTGTGAGACATCCTGATGCTTAGCCCGCGCCGGATGCTTAATGCCGCACTGAACCATGCGGGTCGATGACGTACTTGTATGCAGAACCCGCGTCGAACTCTTTGTACGCGGCGGGCGCGTCTTCGAGCTTGATGAACTTAGTGTTCATCATCGGCGAAAGGTAAGGCATGCGATCGTTCAGTATCGCCCGCATTAACGCGTGGTTGTAGTTGGCCGTCGGAGATTGACCAGCCGACATTCGCGGCGACTTGATCCAGGCGTTGGACCATTCCAGATCCATATGGCCTTTCTTGGCTTTCGGGTCTTTCGAGATCGGGTTTGCGCAGTACACACCGACCGTACTGGTCATTCCGCCGAAGCGGACATATTTGAGCATTGCGTTGGTAACAGCGCTCTCCACGATCTTGTCAGCCTCCGCGCCAAACCCGCGGCAGTCCACACCAACATAGTCGATGACGCGATCCACCTCCCTGTGCCCGGTAATGCGTTCGAGATGCTCCTCGATCGGCACGCCGTCGGAAAGGTTGATGGTTTCCACGCCGTGTGGCTTGAGAAGGTCCAGCCGCTCTTGAATGTAATCGGCAACGATGATGGCGCCTGCACCCAGAAGTCTGGCGCAGGCGGCACCCGCTCTGCCGACCGGCCCGGCACCGAAGATCAGGATGTTTTCGCCGACGACGTAGGCCGGCGCGGCTGGCCAGTCTGGGCCAGCGAACCCATGGAAAGCTGTGGGTAATACGTCAGAGAGAAGGGTCAGGTCGCGGATTTTTTCCATGGCGGCATCCTTGTCAGGGAAGCGAAGGAGATTGAAATCCGCATACGGTACGAAGAGATAATCACCTTGCCCCCCCGTCCAGCCACCGAGGTTGAACCCGTAGGCTCCGCAGTCGATTTCGGGGTTGGTGTTCTCGCATACATCGGAGCGCATATGCTTGCAGTTGTAGCAACGCCCACACCCCACATTGAAGGGAACGGAAACGATGTCGCCCTTCTTCACGACTTCGACGTCTGATCCCACTTCGATCACTTCGCCGGTCATTTCATGGCCCATGGTCATTCCCTTGGGAACAGCAAACGAACCGCGATAAATGTGAAGGTCGCTGCCACAGATATTTGTGGTAACTATTTTGAGGATAGCGCCATGGGGTGCGCTTTTCCCTTGAGGGGTTATCAGCTCTGGAAATTTGAAGGTGTTGACCTTCATTTCCAAGGGCTTCTCGAAAGTCACGATTCGGTTACCGGTCGGAGTCATTTCGTCACCTCTGTGCGTTAATGTTTCCATCTTCTAAATCGAAGTGGGAAACGAAATTTACCGCTGTCAAGAAGAACGATCGTGGTACTGCCTAGCCGTTGGCCGCGTCTCCTTCTGCGGTCTTGACAGCATCGGATCAAGCTCAGAAGTGGTCAAACTGGAATAATCTATGTACAGATAGGCACGATCTATCTACGCGGGATCGTCGAGCCGTGCTCGTCTCCTAGCCGGGAGAGGGCAACGATCATCGCTACATCGCGCCTCCTAGCTTGATCTAGGAACAGTCAGCTCGACCCAGCGAGACATGAGGAGGCCGCATGCAGCAGGTACTCCTGTCCCCCGAGTTGCCCCTGGACCTAGTGGCCTTCGATGGGTTGCTCAGCACGTGGCGCCTGTTAGCGGCGCACACGGCATGCCTGCAATCTTCGCCTGGTTGAAGCAATACAGAGTTGCTCTTCAAGACTCGCTATTTCAGGGGGCTTTGAGATGAGTCTGCTTTGGGCTGGAACCGACGATGGATCGATATAACGGATTGAAGAGTGGCGGCGAGTTCGGGGGTGTGCACCATTTCGAGCAATGCACGCGATGACGGTGCCTCGAACGCATTTTTCCCAGCAACGAATCCGACATTTGAGTGCGACATTGGTCCATTGATTGCGATTGCGTGGAGATTTGGAATGTGCGCGAGTTGGCCGGCGAGAGATTGCGGAAGAACTGCCGAATATTTTCCTGTCGCCACGTGTGCCGATAGCACGTCAATTGAATCAGTGCGAATAGTCTGCGCGGTACATTGCATCAGCCTATCTTGAATGGGTTCAGGTACTGCCGAGTTCAGCACGCAGAGTTGTCTATTGAGAACATGGTCCCACGTTGTGCTTCGGGGTTGCTGTGTTCTCGCGGCGTGAAAAAGGAAAATGCGTTCACGGTACAGAAGGTGAGTATCGAAGTCTTCCCCTGGGATATCCTCCAAATGCATGAGTGCGATATCCAAATTGTTTTCTCGAATCGCCTGTAGCAGGGAAGAAGCGCCGGAAACCAGAACTGATTGTTGAAGTAAGGGTGTTTTTTCAGCAAGGGCGATGCTTAATGTGGGCGCTACACCGGCAGTTCCTGGGAGTATCCCTAGCCGGAATTGCCCCTCTATACCTCGCCGTAGTGCGGAGAGTTCTCGCTCCAGCCCTTTGCAGTCGTCATACATCTGCTGAGCCCAAGACAGTACGCGCATCCCTTCAGAAGTGAGGCCGTCATAGCGTCGGCCATGACGCACGATCTCGACACCCATGTCTTCCTCCAATTGCTTAATGCCCGCGGAGAGTGTCGGCTGAGAAACATTGCAGCTTTTGGCCGCGTTGCCAAAATGGCCTTCACGGTGCAAAGCAAGCAAGTATTCAAAGTTTCTTACGATCATATATTTTCTTCTGATAAAGTTGATTAGATTTTATACTTTCACGAAAAACCCTGCGCACGCTTCGATCCGCGTCCAACCTTGGGCACGTAGCTGGCACGCATGAAAGGCTGCCGCGCGCAGTGCCCATACAGTAGGTTCGACTCGTCATCGACGGTCAGCACCACAACGCACGGGACAGCCAATAGCGCGAACACAGGTGCTTTGCGCTGTGGGCGAGTCGTCCTCATGTAGCTTAGCAGTTGGCGCGTTCTGGAAGGGAGTAAGCGTGAGTGGTGAGGCACGCAACCGCAAAAGGCGGTGCTAAGCTCTTGAGCTGTTCGGGTCGTGGCCGTTGAAGCGGGGAGAGAATGGAGCCTGCCATGGCCGTTGTGGCGCAGCTGGGGAAATCCTGAAAAAGACTTCCTGATTTGGCAAAATCCCCGGACACCAATCGCCGAGCTTTTCGATGATGAAACAAATGACCTTCGCCGATGCCGAGTACGCCGGTAAGCGCAAGCAGACCCGCAAGGAGCTGTTCCTGATAGAGATGGATCGGGTCGTACCCTGGGAGGGTTTGATTGCTCTGATCAAACCTCATTACCCAAAGGGCGAAGGGGGCCGTCCAGCCTATCCGCTGATGGCGATGCTGCGGATTCATCTAATGCAGAACTGGTTCGGTTACAGCGATCCGGCGATGGAAGAGGCGCTGTACGAGACGACGATCCTGCGCCAGTTTTCCGGTCTGAGCCTGGAGCGAATCCCGGATGAAACCACCATCCTCAACTTCCGTCGCCTGCTGGAAAAGCATGAGTTGGCCACCGGTATTCTCGGCGTGATCAATGGCTATTTGGGCGACCGTGGCTTGTCACTGCGACAAGGCACCATCGTCGATGCCACTCTGATTCATGCGCCCAGTTCGACCAAGAACAAGGACGGCAAACGCGACCCGGAAATGCATCAGACCAAGAAGGGCAACCAGTATTACTTCGGTGCCAAAGCTCACATTGGTGTCGACGATGAGTCCGGGCTTGTGCACAGCGTGGTGGTCACTGCGGCCAACGTCGCGGACGTAACCCAAGTCGACAAACTGCTGCACGGTGGTGAGAACGTGGTCTGCGCTGATGCGGGCTATACCGGTGTAGAGAAGCGTGAAGAGCATGAGGGGCGCCAAGTCATCTGGCAGATTGCAGCCCGGCGCAGCACTTACAAAAAGCACGGTAACCGCAGCGCGTTATACAAAGCGATACGTAAGATCGAAAGAGCCAAGGCCCAGGTTCGCTCCAAGGTTGAGCATCCATTTCGGGTGATCAAGCGCCAGTTTGGTTATACGAAAGTGCGCTTCCGAGGCTTGGTGAAAAACACTGCTCAGATGGTGACGCTGTTCGCCCTGTCGAACATTTGGATGGCGCGTCGACATTTGCTCTCCAATGCAGGAGAGGTGCGTCCGTGAAGAGTGAAGTGACTGCTGCGAGGTGCTTGCAGCGGCAAAAAAGGCTGAAATAGACGGCAGGTTTGACCGGGATTTGAGCGGCTACCGTTTTTTGAAAGTGTCGATGGCGAAGTAGCCGGAAAACAGGGGCTACTTCAGACCATCCCTAGTACACCATGCCCCCAGCGTTTCCTTAGCTGCGATTGACGGGCATGCCTGGCGGTAGCTCAATAACAGCCATTTATGGATGAAGGAACGAGGGGAATAAGGCAGATGAAGATATTCACGATTGGATTCACTAAGACCTCCGCGCGGTCCTTCTTCACCAAGTTAAGTGCTTCTGGTGCCAAGCGCCTTGTCGATGTTCGCCTGAATAATGTTTCGCAATTGGCCGGGTTCGCTAAACGCGAGGATCTTCGATATTTTTCCGAGGCGTTGTGTGGGATGGAATATGAACATCTACCAGCACTTGCTCCAACCAAAGACATGTTCGAGGAATATAAAATAAAAGGGGGAGATTGGGATATCTACGCCAGTAAATTTCTGGATTTAATGTCGTCCCGAAAGATTGAGTCAATCGATAAAGAAAAGATTGATAACAGTTGCCTGCTTTGCAGCGAAGACAAGCCCCATCACTGCCATCGGAGGCTAGTGGCCGAGTACCTTGCAGGCAAATGGCCGAATGTTGAGATCGTGCATCTTTAGAGGGGCGACGTAGCTCCACGTTTCCAACGCCTCGTCTGGAGGGCTGAGAGAGACAAAGGCGCGTATCGGCGGGAGCCGGCGCCACACATTGGGCGTACAGAGCAACCTCGCCCGCCACGGCTCGATGTCAGCGCTCAACGAGGCGAGTGGCTCCAGGTGCATTGGCAGACGGGCCGCTGGCTGACGTCGTGGCGATCGGCGGATATGCACTGGGAAGCCCGCCCATGTGTTGGGCTATCATGTTGGCGACGCCTACGCCCAGGTGGGGCGCGGCAGGATCGCCGTCATTTACACCCCAGTTTGGTACTGCTATAGGTCTTCTGGAATAGCCGATACATCAGGACAAATTGAAGTAGCTCAATTAGGAGATATCTAATGTCAACCGGTATGTTTATTCTGCACTCCAACTATACGCCGGCGGGGGACCAGCCAGAGGCGATCGCGCGGCTGCTGTCGGACATAGAAGAAGGTGCGACGCACCAGACGCTGAAAGGTATCACCGGCTCAGGTAAGACCTTCACCATGGCCAATGTGATTCATCGTCTGAAGCGGCCCACGTTGATCTTGGCTCCCAACAAGACGTTGACCGCGCAGCTCTATAGTGAAATGAAGCACTTCTTTCCTGAGAATGCGGTCGAGTACTTCGTTTCGTATTACGACTATTTTCAGCCCGAGATCTATATGCCGGGCACCGATCGTTTCATACCGAAGGACTCGGCCATCAATGACCACCTTGAGCGCCTGCGCCTGTCCACGACCAAATCCTTGATTGAGCGTCGTGACGTGATCGTCGTCGCTTCGGTGTCTTCAATCTACGGCCTGGGTGATCCAGATGCATATCGAGCGCTACAGATCGCTCTGTCCCCTGGGGTCAAACTAAACCAGAGAGAGCTAATTCGTCGCTTGGCTTTGCTGCAATATGATCGCACGGAGCGTACGCTCAAGCGTGCAACGTTCCGCGTCCAAGGTGATGTGATTGACATTTTCCCCGCTGATTCCGAGTACAGGGCGGTTCGGGTGGAACTGTTGGATGACACTGTTGCGTCTGTCCAATGGATGGACCCTGTTACTGGCAAGACGTTGGGAGAGATAGACCATTATTTGGTTTCGCCAAAAACGCTTTTCGCACCGCCCACGAACAAAATAGATTCTGCATCCAAAAAGATACTCGCTGATATGGAAGAGCGGGTTGCCGAGCTGAACAGGAATAATCGCTTGGTCGAGGCAAACAGACTGTACGAGCGGATCACGCATGACGTGGAAATGATGCGCGAGGTCGGCTATTGCTCGGGGATGGAGAATTATTCCTGCTACTTCAGCGACCGAGACGCAGCTTCTCCTCCGATCACGTTGCTGGATTATTTGCCGAAAGACGGGCTGCTGTTCGTCGATGAATCTCATGTCATGGTGCCACAGATATCCGCAATGTACCGGGGGGATCAGGCGCGCAAGGACACGCTGATCGATTACGGGTTCCGTTTGCCTTCATCGAAGAACAACCGGCCATTGAACTTTGACGAGTTCGAGAAGGTCAAGCCTCAGACCATCTTTGTTTCCGCTACTCCGGGCGACTACGAGCTGAGGGTGTCGAAAGGCAGGGTTGTCGAACAGGTTATCAGGCCAACGGGACTGCTTGACCCCAAGGTTGAAGTGCGGAAAGCGGATGGATACATAGATGACCTGCTTGCCGAAATATCGAAGTGCGTGAAGAGAAAGAATCGAGTGCTTGTGACTACGCTGACGAAGGTCAGTGCAGAAGAGCTAACGGATTTCTTGACGGACAACGGGATTCGAGCGCGCTACATGCATTCGGACATAAAAGCGGAGGATCGTGTTGAGATCATCAATGGCCTGCGCGCAGGAGAGTTCGATGTTTTGATTGGGATTAGTCTTTTGCGCGAAGGGCTGGATATTCCAGAGGCATCATTGGTTGCCATTCTCGATGCAGACCGTGCAGGGTTCTTGCGTTCGGCCCATGCGCTCATTCAGATGATCGGTCGAGTCGCTCGGAATGAAAACGGCAAGGCGATCTTGTACGCCGACGCGGTGACGCCGGCGATGAAGCAGGCGATCGATGAGACCAATAGGCGCAGGCAGCTTCAAATTGCCTTTAACGAGGAAAATGGGATTTCTCCAGCCTCGTCTGTGCGAAAACTAGCAGGGGAAGAGACGAATACGGAGGAGCCCACCGTTCATTCCGAGGCTTTCTGCGAGAACTTGTCCGACCTTTGCGATCAGATCACTGCCAAGGAACAGCAGCTACTCGAATTTACCGATACCGGTGACGAGCAGCGCGTCGAAGACATTCGTCATCAGTTGGATGGGTTGTACCGGCAATTCATTTACATCTAATCGTTCGCCGGCATTGAGTTGCATGGCCGACCGATCTGCACCTGGGGCAAGCGGGCAGACGGTCGGCTCATCATTCAACCGGAGGGGTGAGCCGCCGAGGCTCAGTGCCCCGCTTTCCAAGGTGTGTGCCCTACAGCGTCTTGCGACGTGTCAGCGCAAAGCTGGCAACGATCCAACGGCGACCAGCATTTCATCAAATACCGCTCGAACCCTTCCCGGAATGGGGCCACGCTGAGGCCGATAGACGTACAACCCCCATGCCGGAGGTTCTTCGTTCTCCAGCACTCGCACGAGCTTCCCGCTGGCAATGTAGGGGGCGGCCATGTAGTCCGCCAGTTGCGCGAACGCGATCCCGGCCAGCGCCGCTCCCATTTCCATGTCGGCATTGTCTGCGACGAGAGTGGGTGCGGTAGGTGTCCACTGGCGTCCCGCCTTGAAGTGCCAAGGCCAGGGACGGCCGGTATTGATATCCAAGGCCACGGTAACTGGCAGGCTGCTTAGCGCATCGATGTTTGCAGGTACGCCCACTTTCTTGATCAGGCGCGGAGCGGCAACGATGGGGAGTCTCATGTCGGCGGCCTTGCGTGCGACGAAGCGGCTATCGCGCATGAATCCGACCCTGATCCCGACGTCAATCCCTTCGTCAACCGTATTGCTGATGCGATCGGACAGGCGCACATCCAGCGTGATGCCGGGATGGCGCGCGGCCACGCGCTCCAGTGCCGGTAGCACCGCTCTGGTGCCCAAGCTGTGCGGTGCGGTGATGCGAACCGTACCGGACAGAGAGGCCTGCTGGTCGGAGCCAGGCGTTCGCCACAGATCCTCGAACCGCTCCAATGCGGGGCGCACTTGGTCTAGCAGCCCTTCGCCGAAGGCGGTGATGCGCACCTGGCGCGTGCTTCGATGAAACAACACCTCGCCGTAGTGTTGCTCCAGTTGCTGGATGGCACGGGTTACACCTTGCGGAGAAGTCCCCAGCCGGACGGCCGCATCGCGAAAACTGCTGCTTTCGGCCGCCACCCGAAAGATGCGCAGTAGTTCCATTTCCTTGTTCATGACGCACGCCTTATGGCCGATTTCGCTGCTCGTTGATTGTTCCAGATTGTGGAATTATAAAATCGCAACAATTCCATATACAAGGGAGGCGCGGTTGCCCAGACTGACAACACCCCGGAATGCTCCGCTCCGAACAACCCAATAAGGAACGCGAATGAACGCTGCGACTCTCATCACTGCCTACTACGACGCCTTCAACCGCGGTGACCGCGAGGCCATGCTGTCAATGTTGACCGATGACGTCGCGCACGACTTGAACCAGGGCGCTCGTGAGGTCGGTCGCGAAGCCTTCCGCGCCTTCCTGCAGCGCATGGACCGCTGCTATGGCGAGCAACTGCGCGGGATCGTGGTGATGGTCAGCGCCGACGGCCTGTGTGCAGGCGCGGAGTACGTGGTGCATGGCGAATACAAGGTCACGGACGACGGGCTGCCGGAAGCCCAGGGCCAGCGCTACGTGCTGCCGGGCGGCGCGTTCTTCGAGATCCGCGATGGCAAGATCGCTCGTGTCACCAACTACTACAACCTCGGCGACTGGATCGCACAGGTTGGAGGGGACGCCTGAAATGACCAGCGACGTGCAGGTGCTGGTTCATCGTGGTCCGGACATTGCCGAATGGTTCGATGCCGTGGCAGGCCTGCGGGCGAGCGTCTTCCGCAGCTTTCCTTACCTGTACGAGGGCGACACCGAATACGAGAAGCACTACCTCGCTATGTACGCCCGTTCGGCAGACAGCCTGCTGGTACTCGCGCTCGCTGATGACGTGGTCGTGGGTGCGTCCACGGGATTGCCGCTCGGCGATGCGGAGCCGGCCTTCCAGGTGCCGTTCGCCGATCGAGGAATCCCGATGGAGGCAGTGTTTTACTGCGGCGAATCAGTCCTGCTCCCGGCCTTCCGGGGCCTTGGCCTGGGCCATCGCTTCTTTGACGAACGCGAAGCGCATGCCCGTTCGTTGGGCGGCATGCAGTGGACATCGTTCGCGTCGGTGGATCGAGCAGACGACGATCCCCGGCGTCCTTCCAACTACCGCAGTAATGATCCCTTCTGGATCCGTCGTGGCTACGTGCGGCAGTCGGACATGAAGGTTACGCTGCCCTGGAAACAGGTGGGTGAGCCGAGCGAAACCGAGCAGACGCTCACGATGTGGCTGCGCTCCCTGGAGAACGCGAAATGAAAGTAGCAGTTGCGAAATACGCAGTGGGTCAGCCCACGGGCTTCGAGGCATTCGCAGCGCGGCAGCGGCGGGTTCTGGAGGAGGCGAGCCGTGCCGGAGCGGAACTGGCCGTGTTGCCAGAATATCTGTCCCTCGAACTGGCTGCGATGTTCGAGCCTGGCATCCGCCAGGATTTCAACGCCTCGCTGGCCGCGCTGCAGGCCTTGCAGCCTGCGTGGCTGGCCCTGTACACCGACCTGGCGCGCGAGCTGCGCATGACCATTCAGGCCGGTACGTTCTTGACCCGGGTTGGACCGGATCGCTATCGCAACCGGGCGTGGTGGTTTGCGCCGGACGGCACGCGTGACTACCAGGACAAATTGCAGTTGACGGGGTTCGAGAAAGACACTGGCGTCATCGAGGGGGGCGACGAACTCAAAGTGTTCGACCTGAATGGCGTGCGTGCCGGCATCGCTGTCTGCTACGACAGTGAGTTTCCATTGCCCGTGCGAGCCCAGCGAGAGGCGGGTGCACGCCTGCTGTTGGTCCCGAGCTGTACGGACACGAGGGCAGGTGCAACCCGGGTTCGTGTGGGCTGCATGGCGCGGGCACTGGAGAACCGGATGTTCGTCGCACAGGCCGTGACGACCGGAGCTGCTGACTGGAGTCCGGCGCTGGACACGAACACTGGCGAGGCCACGATCTATGCACCCATGGATCGTGGATTCCCCGAGGATGGCATTCTCGCGACTACTTGCGGCACGCAGACATGGGCGATCGGTGATCTTGACGTTGAAGCACTCGAACGAAACCAAGAACAGGCCCAGGTTGCGGTCGATCGTGACTGGGACGGACAGATGTTGCCTGCACTGCGGAAAGCTCGACACTCGGGTCATCAGGTCGCCTAGCCGGTCTCATCTTGATAGCTTCAACTCGATGAGTCGGCTTAGATAGGTCATATCTATCTGCGCATAGATTTTTCCAGTTTGACCAGTTTTGAACTTGCCCCGATGCTGTCGATACATGCAAGAAATATTCATTGATTTGAATGTTTTGCGCTTCTTGGGAACAAACCTGTACTAGCCTGTAAGAGTGCTCGAAGAGCACAGAATTTGTGGCAAAGTTCGGCCGCATATACTATGGGGGAGTATTGTATAATGCGGCGGTGTACCCAAGTAGAGAGGTGTTCGATGCCACACAGTCCGGAAGAAAAGAAGCAAGCACTGACGCGCATCCGGCGCATCAAAGGTCAGGTAGCGACTCTTGAGCAAGCGCTTGATGCAGGTGCGGAATGCCCTGCAATTCTTCAGCAGCTTGCGGCCGTTCGTGGGGCAGTCAACGGATTGATGGCAACCGTTCTGGAGAGCTATCTGCGGGAAGAATTTCCCAGTAGCGAAATCAGGAGCGATTCGCAGAACAAGTCCATTGACGAGACCATCTCTATCGTCCGCTCCTATCTGCGATAGAGGCACCAGGGTGCCCTCGGTGAGGGCAAATTTAGTTAGCTAGTAAAGGAAGCGACATCATGAAATCACGTGCAGCAGTTGCCTTCGGGCCAGGAAAGCCGCTGGAAATCGTCGAGATCGACGTCGAGCCGCCGCGCAAGGGCGAGGTGCTCATCAAGATCACGAATACCGGCGTTTGCCATACCGACGCCTTCACCCTGTCGGGCGACGACCCCGAAGGTCTCTTCCCGGTCGTGCTGGGTCATGAAGGTGCGGGTATCGTCGTGGAGGTGGGTGAAGGTGTGACCAGCGTGAAGCCTGGCGATCACGTCATTCCGCTCTACACCGCCGAATGCGGCGAGTGCCTGTTCTGCAAGTCCGGCAAGACCAACCTGTGTGTCGCGGTTCGCGCAACCCAGGGCAAGGGGCTGATGCCCGATGGTACGACTCGCTTCTCGTACAACGGTCAGCCGCTTTACCACTACATGGGCTGCTCGACCTTCAGCGAATACACGGTCGTCGCCGAAGTCTCGCTGGCCAAGATCAACCCGGACGCCAACCCCGAGCACGTCTGCCTGCTGGGCTGCGGCGTGACCACCGGCATCGGCGCCGTGCACAACACGGCCAAGGTACAGCCCGGCGACTCGGTGGCCATCTTCGGCCTCGGCGGCATCGGTCTCGCTGCGATTCAAGGTGCACGCCAGGCCAAAGCGGGCCGCATCATCGCCATCGATACCAATCCGGCGAAGTTCGAACTGGCTCGTACCTTCGGCGCGACCGAATGTCTCAACCCGAAGGACTTCGACAAGCCGATTCACGAGGTTCTGATCGAGATGACTGGCTGGGGTGTCGATCACACCTTCGAGTGCATCGGCAACGTCAACGTGATGCGTTCGGCTCTGGAAGCTGCCCACCGCGGCTGGGGCCAGTCGATCGTCATCGGCGTCGCCGGGGCCGGCAAGGAAATCTCGACCCGTCCGTTCCAGTTGGTCACCGGCCGGACCTGGAAGGGGTCGGCTTTCGGCGGGGTCAAGGGGCGCACCCAACTCCCGGGCATGGTGGAAGACGCAATGAAAGGCGAGATCGATCTCGCCCCGTTCGTCACTCACACCATGGGTCTCGACGAGATCAACCACGCCTTCGACCTGATGCATGAAGGCAAGTCGATTCGCACGGTGATCCACTACTGATCACTCACTATCCATTCAACACCAACCACCAAGGAAATTAACCATGTCCAATCCTGTCATTTCCGGCGACGGCATCTTCTCGCACGTCTTCATCGGCGCCGCCGACGTCCAGAAGTCGGCCGCGTTCTATGACGCCGCTCTGGGTGCTCTCGGCATCAAGAACCTCGGTCCTTTCGGCAACGGATGGGTGCTTTTCGGTCGCGAAAAGCCGGCTTTCATCATCGCCCGTCCGGGCAATGGTGAAGCGCCTTCCAGCAACGGCGTGACGGTCGGCTTTGCGGCCGCCACTCCCGCCGAAGTGGATGCCTTCCACGCCGCCGGCCTTGCCGCAGGCGGCACCGACGAGGGCCAGCCTGGCCCGCGTGGCCACCTGCCGGGTGCCTATGCGGCCTACCTGCGTGATCCGGCGGGCAACAAGGTTTGCTCGTACACCTTCGTCTGAAAGCTAGGAAGCTGAGGGCGTTCTGAAAGGGCCAGCACAAGCCTCTACACGGCGAGCCTATTAGACGGACCGTGTAGAGCGGTGCCCGCTCATGAAGATCGGCCCGCAGCCATGTGCGAAACGCATGGCTGCGGGCATTTGCTTTGAAGCGTGTTTTTCAACCAAGAAGAAATGAGGTCGTTATGAAAGAGCCGGCCAACATCAATACGACGACCGTACAACCCACCCCGACCGCCACCGTGTACGGCATGCCGGCCTATACCGATCGTGCTGCCGCCGTGGGTGAAGTGCACGCGCGCCCGCATCTCTTGATTCAGGCCCCCCGCGGCATATTGCAGCTCGCTTTCATGACCGAAGGCGACCAGGCCAGGGATCAGATGGCGATGAGCGAGTTGTCTCATCGCTTCGGCGTTGCCGAACCCGACCATACTACGCCGCTCCACGGCGTGACATGGGATGAAGGAGACCTGCACTGCGAAAAGCACACCGAGTTCTCGACGTATCTCTGGTGCGCTTCGCTGGATTCCGAGACGGGAGAGCCGTGCGGCGAAAATCCGTTCAAGCATGGATTTGTTCCTCCCGGCCCGGTCGTATCCGGCATCCGTTTGAGACTTCTTCCGTGGACGCCGGAAACGGAGAAGGAGGTCGATCGCTTCGATCCTGCCAGCCTGTGCTACTCGCTGGTGGAGAACGGCTCTGCCGCCATCCTGACCGACTTTCGACAGGATGAGGATGGCCTGACGCAGATCCTCGTCCTGGCCCGCGATTTGACCCCGGCGCGGGCGGGTGCGCTGGCTCAACGTCTGCTGGAGATCGAGACTTACCGCACCTTGGCGTTGCTGTCCCTGCCGTTGACACGATCGATGACGTCGGAACTGCGACGCATGGAGTCGCGCCTTGCGGCGATCACCGACGAGATGTGTACGAGCTTGGTGGAACGGCGCGACAGCGACGTGCTGCTGTCCGAATTGACCGGCCTGGCTGCCGAGCTGGAAGCTGGCGTTGCGGCGAATCTCTATCGCTTCGGCGCCAGCCGTGCCTACTACGAGATCGTCGAGGAAAGGCTGGCAGCGCTTTCGGAAGAGGCCGTATCCGGGTACTGCACCTGGGCGGATTTCCTGCAGCGTCGCATCGCTCCCGCCATGCGGACATGCCAATCCGTAAAGGAGCGCCAGACCAAGCTCTCCGACAAGCTGACCCGGGCCATCGCGTTGCTGCGTTCCTGGATCGACGTCGAGCTTGAACGCCAGAACCGCGATCTGCTTGCGTCGATGAACAACCGGGCCAAGATGCAATTGCGCCTTCAGCAAACCGTCGAAGGCCTGTCGGTCGCGGCAATTTCTTATTACGTCGTGAGTCTTCTCGGCTATTTGCTCAAGGGCATTCCGATGGTTCACGACAGCGTGGCGCCGGTGATGGCGGTTCTGGTGCCTGCGGTGATGCTGACGATCTGGTGGATCGTGCGCAGGATCAGACACGCCCACGGCGACACGGCAGCGGAAGAGAAATCTTCCTGACGAGCTGCCGTCCTGGCGCGCGAGAGCTGCGCCGTTCCTTTGAACATAGGAGAACACCATGGAACGCATCGAACATCACGCCAGCTTTGATGGTTGGCAGGACGTTTATCAGCATGAATCCACGACGCTCGGTTGCACGATGAAAGTCGGCGTCTATCTGCCTCCGCAGGCACAGCACGGCAAGGTGCCGGTGCTGTACTGGCTTTCAGGCCTCACCTGCACCGAGCAGAACTTCATCACCAAGTCCGCCGTCCAGCGCTACGCAGCCGAACATGGCATTGCCGTCGTCGCGCCCGATAGCAGCGCTCGCGGCGAAGGCGTTGCCGACGATCCCGCCTATGACCTCGGACAGGGGGCAGGTTTCTACGTCAACGCCACGCAGGAACCCTGGGCTGCGAATCATCGGATGTATGACTACGTGGTGCAGGAACTACCGGCGCTGATCGAGGCCCACTTTCCCGTGACAGCGGAGCGGAGCATCAGCGGCCATTCCATGGGGGGACACGGTGCTCTGGTCATCGCCCTGCGCAACCCGGGCCGTTATCGAAGCGTCTCGGCCTTCTCGCCCATCGTCGCGCCCACCCAGGTTCCCTGGGGACACAAGGCCTTCGAGGCGTACCTGGGCAGCGACCGGGAGGCGTGGAAGCAGTACGACACCGTGGAGCTGATTCGCACCGTGCAGGAGCGTCTGCCGCTGCTGGTGGATCAGGGTTTGGGCGACGAGTTCCTGGAGAGTCAGCTTCAGCCCGATCTGCTGCGCAAGGCCTGCGACGAGACGGGGCACCCGCTCACGTTGAATCTGCGCCCAGGCTACGACCACAGCTACTACTTCATTGCCAGTTTCATTGGCGAGCATATGGCACACCACGCATCGGCGCTGAAACGCTGAGAGAGAGGAGATCAGGTCATGACAAAGACCTCCAAAAACCGACATCACGTCGTCATTATCGGAGCGGGCTTCGGCGGGATCGAGGTTGCCAACCAGCTTGCTGGTGCCGAGGTCGATGTGACGATCATCGACCGGCGCAATCATCACCTGTTCCAGCCGCTGCTTTACCAGGTCGCAGGGGCATCTCTCTCGACATCCGAGATCGCCTGGCCTATTCGCTATCTATTCCGAAATCGCCCGGAAGTGAACACCTTGATGGCGGAAGTGGAAGGTATCGACCAGGACGCGCGTCAGGTCATTCTCAACAATGGCTCGCGCCAAACCTACGACACGCTCGTACTCGCGACAGGTGCTACCCATGCCTATTTCGGACACGACGAATGGGGGGCTTTCGCGCCGGGGTTGAAGACGCTGGAAGATGCCACGACCATTCGAGGCCGAATCCTCGCGGCTTTCGAGGAGGCCGAGCGCACGAGCGATCCTCAGCAGCGTGCCGCGCTGCAGACGTTCGTCATCATCGGTGGTGGTCCCACCGGGGTTGAATTGGCCGGGACCATCGCCGAGCTTGCACGAGACACGCTGGCGCGTGACTTCCGCTCGATCGACCCGAGCACGTCCCGGGTTGTACTGATCGAGGCGGGCCCGCGTCTGTTGTCCGTCTTTCCAGAGGATCTTTCGGCCTATACGCGCCAGGCACTCGAAAAGCTCGGGGTCGAGGTCGTGCTGGGTACGCCGGTCACCGAATGCTCGGCCGACGGCGTGGTGTATGGCGGCAAGCCTCTTTCGGCCAAGACCATCGTTTGGGCCGCCGGCGTCCAGGCGTCTCCCGCGGCTCGCTGGTTGGGTGCTGCGTCTGATCGTGCGGGTCGAGTGGTCGTTGGTCCCGACCTGACGGTGGCCGGTCGCCCGGAGGTCTTCGCCATCGGCGATACCGCCTCGTGCACCATGGCTGATGGGAAGCCCGTACCGGGCATCGCCCCCGCCGCCAAACAGCAAGGCAAGTACGTCGCCAACCTCATTGGACGGCGTTTGAAAGGCAAGCCCGCTGACGGGCCTTTCAAATACCGGCATCAGGGGAACCTGGCCACCATCGGCCGCAGCCTGGCCGTAATTGACATGGGGCGGGTTAAGCTGCGTGGAGCCTTTGCGTGGTGGATCTGGAAGCTCGCGCATATCTACTTTCTGATCGGTACGCGAAATCGTCTCAGCGTCGCGTTGAGCTGGGTATGGAACCATAGCATCGGCTACCGCGGCTCTCGCATCATCATGCATGCGATTAGCGACAAAGAGCCCACGGCGTTGGATAAATCCGGCTCTCTGGATTGAGGTGCACACCTTATCGGAACGTCAACTATCAGAAATACCAGGGAGAGGAACTTGACCGATCTATTCACGACAAAGCCCAAGCCTCCCTTGGCCGAACTCCTGCGGCCCAAGACGCTGGATGAATTCGTCGGGCAACGGCACTTGCTCGGCCCCGGCAAGCCGCTTCGTCTCGCGTTCGAGGCGGGCAAGTTGCACTCGTTCATCCTCTGGGGGCCGCCAGGCGTGGGCAAGACCACCCTGGGGCGCCTGGCCGCCAGTGCGACCGACAGCCGATTCATCGCCATCTCGGCCGTGCTTGCCGGGGTGAAGGACATCCGGCAAGCCATCGACGAGGCCCAGGCAGAACTGGGCAACCATGGTCGATCGACGGTGCTTTTCGTCGATGAGATCCATCGCTTCAACAAGGCGCAGCAGGATGCCCTACTGCCCCATGTCGAGTCGGGGCTCCTGACCCTGGTGGGGGGAACGACCGAGCATCCGGGGCTGGCGGTCAATTCCGCTCTGCTCTCACGCGCGCAGGTCTATACCCTCGAACCGCTGTCCGGCGACGAACTGAACCAGCTCTACGAACGCGCACTGCCGCATCTCCAGGGCGTCACGTTGGACGCGGACGCGCTGGATCTGCTCAAGGGCTTTGCCGATGGCGATGGCAGGCGCTTCCTCAATCTGCTTGAGCAGGTGACGAATGCTGCGTCGGGCGCGGGCAAGGCCGTGGTCGATGGCGAGTTTGCCAAACTGTCCACCAGCCCATCACTGCGCAGGTTCGACAAGGGCGGCGACGAGTTCTACTGGCAGCTCTCCGCCTTCCACAAGTCGCTGCGGGGCTCCGACCCCGACGCGGCCCTGTACTGGCTGGCCCGCATCCTCGACGGCAGCGGCGACGTCAGCCAGGTGACGCGCCGCATGATCGTGGTGGCCAGCGAAGACATCGGCAATGCCGACCCGCAGGCGCTGCAACTGGCGCTCAATGCCGCGCTGGCTTATGAGAGGCTGGGTTCCCCCGAAGGCGAAATACCGATTGCCCACGCGGCGACCTACCTTGCTGCCGCCCCCAAGTCGAACGCTGCCTATGCCGCCTGGAACAAGGCGAAGGCCTTCGTCAAGAACAGCGGCTCCCTGCCTGTGCCTCTCCATCTTCGCAATGCGCCGACGAAGCTGATGCAGCAGATGGGGTATCACGAAGGCTACCGCTATGCCCATGACGAGCCCAACGGCTATGCCGCTGGGCAAAGCTACTTTCCCGAGGGCGTGGCGCGGCCGGGCTGGTATCAGCCAACGGACAGAGGTGTTGAGCGCAGGCTGGGAGAAAGGCTTACTTGGCTGCGCTCGCTGGATGATGGGACGCTGCCAGAGGCGGACGCCTGACCGGTCGCCTCCGAAACCGGCTCATCGCGACTTCACGAACTACAGGAACAGGATAAGAACATGTCAGCCACTTCTTTCGGTGCATCCTCGGCGAATATCAGCCGGGGACGCGTTGCCCGCTATCTGCGCACGGAGTCTGGTGCTGCGGTGCTGCTGGTGATCGTCACGGTCGTGGCGCTGGCGTGGGCGAACTCGCCGCTATCCGATGCCTATTTCGCGTTGTGGCACCTGGACGTCGGGTTTGACTTCGGGCCGCTGGGCATGCACATGGATCTGCATCACTGGGTCAACGACGGCCTGATGGTGGTCTTCTTCTTCCTGATCGGCCTGGAGGTGCGTCAGGAGTTCGCCCACGGATCGCTCAGGGACCGCAGCCGTGCCCGTCTCGCTCTGATCGCGGGTGTCGCAGGTGTCGTGCTTCCCGCGCTGGTGTATGTCCTGATCGTGGGGCTGGCCGGAAGTGAAGGCCTGCACGGGTGGGGGGCGGTGGTCGGCACCGATACGGCATTCATGCTGGGCACCCTGGCGATCGTCGGCCCGCGGCTATCCGGTCAGTTGCGCGTGTTCCTGCTCACCCTGACCGTGGTCGATGACTTCCTCGCCGTGTCCATCATCGGCATCGTCTATAGCGAGGAGATTCGGATCGTCCCGTTGTTGATCGCCCTCGCCAGTCTCGTTGCGTTGTGGTGGCTAGGGCGCACCCGCCAGTGGCGGGCAATGCCGTATGTGCTGATCGTGATCGTGCTGTGGCTCGCAACCGTGTACTCCGGCATCCATGCCTCTCTCGCCGGGATGGCCGCGGGGCTGCTGATCCCCGCCTACGCGACGCAACGTCACAAGGTCGTCGCGGCAAAACAACTGTTCCGCGACTTCTGGCAGTCTCCGAGTGCCGCATCGGCCCGCGCGGTGGACTGCGGGCTGTCCCGGGGTATCTCGGTGAACGAGCGATTGCACGAGTTCCTGCGGCTGCCGACGGCGCTGCTGATCGTGCCGGTGTTCGCCTTGGCGAACGCCGGAGTGGACGTGCGTGGCGGGCTGCTCGCCGAGGCCTTCGGCTCGCCAGTCACGTGGGGCGTCATCGCAGGGCTCGTGCTCGGCAAGCTCGTGGGCATCGGGCTCATCACGCTCGTCGCCGTCCGTCTCGGCCTGGGCCGGCTGCCCGAGGGCGTCGGGGTGGGGAGCGTGTTCGGTGGTGCGGCACTGTCCGGGATCGGCTTCACCGTGTCGCTGCTGATCATCGGGCTCGCGTTCGGCACGACCTCCGACCTGGGCCGCCAGGCGACGGTCGGCGTGCTCGTGTCGATGGTGTTCGCCACGTTGCTCGGGTGGCTGATCTTCAAGGTCGCCGCCAAGCGGTGGGGTGAGAAGACCGCTGACCTGCCGATGGTGCTTGAGCCACCGGTCGATCCGGAGATCGATCACATCCGCGGGCCGGAGGACGCCCAGCTCACACTCGTCGAGTACGTGGACTTCGAGTGCGCGTACTGTGCGCACGCGACCGGTTCTTGGGACGATCTGCGTGCCCACTTCGGGGACGACCTGCGGTATGTGGTGCGCCATCTGCCGCACCACCCGCACGGGCCGATCGCCGCGCGGGCGTCCGAGGCAGCGGCGAACCAGGGGATGTTCTGGCCGTGGCTGGACTTCGTGTTCACCCGTCAGCATGCGCTGGAGCGCGAGCATCTGATCGGCTACGCCGCCGAGCTTGGGCTCGACGTCGAACGGTTCATCGCGGATCTCGACAGCACCGCGGTGATCGAGCGTGTCGAGCGCGACCTCGCCAGTGCGGTCGCCAGCGGTGCGCACGCCACGCCGACGTTCTTCGTCGAGGGTCGTCGTCTGCGCGGCAGCTACGACGCCCGCACTGTCACCGCGGCGCTCGAAGCCAGTCGCCGCGGCCCACGAACTCAGGAAGTCCCGTCCTGAGCGGGACGAACTACAGGATAAGAACATGCCAAACAATTCTTTCGGTGAATCCTCTTGTACCGCTGCGGCCAGCGGCCTCGTGCAGGTGCGCGGGGCGCGCGAGAACAACCTCAAAGAGGTGGACGTTTCCATCCCGCGTAACGCGCTCGTGGTGTTCTCGGGAGTCTCCGGCTCCGGGAAGTCCTCGCTGGCCTTCGGCACCATCTATGCCGAGGCTCAGCGACGTTACTTCGAGTCGGTGGCCCCCTATGCGCGGCGATTGATCGACCAGGCCGGCGTGCCCGACGTCGATGCGATCGACGGCCTCCCGCCGGCGGTGGCGCTGCAGCAGCAGCGTGGCTCCAGCAACGCGCGTTCCTCCGTGGGCAGTGTGACCACCCTGTCCAGCCTGGTGCGGATGATGTATTCGCGCGCCGGCGCCTACCCAGCCAACCAGCCGATGCTGTACGCCGAGGATTTTTCGCCCAACACGCCGCAGGGAGCGTGCCCGACCTGCCACGGCCTGGGCCATGTGTACGAGGTGACCGAGGCCATCATGGTGCCCGATCCCTCCCTGAGCATCCGCGAGCGGGCGATCGCCTCCTGGCCCCCCGCCTGGCAAGGCCAGAACCTGCGCGACATCCTGGTCAGCATGGGCTACGACGTTGACCGACCGTGGAAGGACCTGCCGAAGAAGGATCGCGACTGGATTCTGTTCACCGAGGAAACACCGACGGTGCCGGTGTACGCCGGCTTCACGCCCGCCGAGACCCGCGCCGCGCTCAAGCGCAAGATGGAGCCGAGCTACATGGGCACCTTCACCGGTGCTCGCCGGTATGTGCTGCACACCTTTGCCAACACCCAGAGCGCGCTGATGAGAAAGCGCGTGTCCCGGTTCATGGAGGGCAAGCCGTGCCCCACCTGCCACGGCAAGCGGCTCAAGCCCGAGGCGTTGTCGGTCACCTTCGCCGGCGTGGACATCGGCGCGTTCATGCAGATGCCGCTGGACCAGTTGGCGGCCTTGCTCGAACCCATTGCCCAGGGTGATTTCCGCGCCCATGCAGCGGGGGCGGCTACGGACAAGGAAGCGACCCGGCGCGACCGTGCCCAACGCGCGGCCTCCGGTCGTGCCGTACACGCGGTATCGCCCGACGTGCGCCGCACCTCCGCGCTGTCGGAAGAAAAGCGCCTCGCCGCGCAGCGCCTGGCCGGTGGCGTGATGGCACGCCTGCGCCAACTGCGCGGGCTGGGCTTGGGCTACCTGACGCTGGACCGGGCCACGCCGACGCTTTCGGCTGGCGAGTTGCAACGCCTGCGGCTGGCTACGCAATTGAGTTCCCTGCTGTTCGGCGTCGTGTACGTGCTCGACGAGCCCTCGGCGGGGCTGCACCCCTCCGACAGCCAGGCCCTGTACGACGCACTCGATCGGCTGCGCGACGCAGGCAACTCGGTGTTCGTGGTGGAGCACGACCTGGAACTGATGCGCCGCGCGCAATGGCTAGTGGATGTCGGGCCGGATGCCGGGGAGCGTGGCGGCCGCGTGCTCTACAGTGGCGAGCCGGATGGCCTGCGCAAGATTGCCGAATCGCGCACCGCCCGTTACCTGTTCGACGAGATCCCCGCGCCGGGGAGCCGGGCACGCGAAGCGATCGGCTGGCTGGAGCTGCAGGGCGTCCACCGCCACAACCTGCATGGCGTGGACGCACGCATTCCGCTGGGCGTGCTGACGGCCGTCACCGGCATCTCCGGCTCGGGCAAGTCCAGCCTCGTCGCGCAGGCCCTGCCGGAGCTGGTGCTGCTGCACCTGGGCCACGAGCCGGAAGACGATGTAGCCGAAAGCGCCACCAGCGAAGGGCCGGCAGTGATCGAAGCGACCGGCGGCCATCTGGCGGGCGACGTGGACGCCGTACAGCGTCTGGTGCAGGTGGACCAGAAACCGATCGGGCGCACGCCGCGGTCGAACCTAGCCACCTACACGGGCCTGTTCGACCATGTGCGCAAGCTGTTCGCTGCCACGCCCGATGCGCGACGCCGCCGCTACGATGCCGGACGGTTCTCGTTCAACGTCGCCAAGGGGCGCTGCGAGACCTGCGAGGGCGAGGGCTTCGTCAGCGTGGAACTGCTGTTCATGCCCAGCGTGTACGCGCCGTGCCCGACGTGCCATGGCGCACGCTACAACGAGGCCACGCTGAAGGTGCAATGGAACGGGCGCAACATCGCCGAGGTGCTGCAGATGACCGTGGACGAAGCCAGCGAATTCTTCGCGGGTGAAGACGCTGTGGCAAGGCCACTGCAACTGCTGCGCGATATCGGACTGGGCTACCTGCGCCTGGGGCAACCGGCCACCGAGCTTTCCGGTGGCGAGGCGCAGCGTATCAAGCTGGCGACCGAGCTTCAGCGCAGCCAGCGCGGCCGAAGCCTGTACGTGCTCGACGAGCCGACTACCGGGCTGCATGCGTCGGACGCCGACCGGCTGCTGGTGCAGTTGCAGCGCCTGGTCGATGCCGGCAATACCGTAGTGATGATCGAACACGATATGCGCGCGGTGGCCCAGGCCGATTGGGTGATCGACGTGGGGCCTGGTGCAGGCGCTGCCGGCGGCAGCATCGTGGTGGCGGGCTCCCCTCAGCAGGTGGCCCGAACGTCTGGCAGCAGAACCGCTCCGTTCCTTGCACAGGAGTTGGCGCGGGCCGAGTAGCTCAGTTCGCCAAATGTTGCCAGTTTTCGCGGGGCATTGATCGTCGCCACACGACGGTGGCGATCAATGCCCGAATCGCGTCATCCTTCCTGAGTCAGAGCAAGATAGGGATTGTTGGGCGGTATTTCGGCGAGTGCCAAGGACCCATCTTCGAGGAGGTAGCCATGCAGTCGGCGGGACTTCCTCGGGCCCGTGACTTCACAGGTCCAAATGTTCAGGCCATTGGGCTGCTTTCGATGTAGCTGCAGCTTCTCGAAGCGCTTCTGCACCCACTGCCAATCCTGTTGACTCTCCTGCTTGGCGAGTGCGGCCACTTCGGGATGCTCCTGCGCATAGCGTTGGAACACACCCGGGCTGACCAGGTAGGCCGTGTCATTCACCGTATGCACGAGTGCCTTCGCGTCGTTGATGATGAGCCGTCGTGAGGCGATTCCCTGCTTCAGCCAAACCATGAACTGTTCCCCGGATGGCTTCGTTGCCGATGACCCAGGCGTAGGCGCGGGTGCAGGTGCAGGCGATGGAATGGACGTCGCGGCTGTTGCTGGCGCGGGGGTGTGGAGGAACTCCTCGGCATCCTGGCCAACGCCGGCCGACTCACCCAAGCCCACCATCGCGAGCAAATCCTCCATGACGTCGGGCACGGGCTGGGCTGCGGGCGGTGAAACGATGGTGGTGCTGTCGCCCTCCCAAATCGGAGGCTCTTGACCTCCCTGCGCTGGGTTCACCGAGACGGTAGGCGCGGGAGCCGACATGCTGGCGTCGTTTTCCGCGGGCGTCGCGTCGATCTCTACCGTGCCCGCGAAAGGTGCTGGTCGCTCGCCAGACTCCCAGATCAGCGCGGGAGCGAGACGCAACAGGGTGAACGAATGGGACCAGCCGGTCGTGCTGGTCACGGTCGCGCGCCAGACCGCCTTGCCGTCCGGTGTGGGCTGCAGCATGCCGTGGTCCTGCAGCACATTGAACACGGCGGTGTTGTTCGCAGGAATGCCATCGATCCCCTGAGACAGGAGGTGTGCGCGCAGTTTGTCCGAAACCGTCTTGCTCACCAGCCACAAACCATCCTCGGTGAGCCAGCCATCGGAGGCTTCCGGCTGGTTCAGCTTCAACTGTTCCTTGAGCAGGTAGCGCAACCCGTCCAGCAGCTTGCGTTGCAGTGCGTGCTTGGGCGCGGCCATGGCGCGCGCCGGATCGCCGCCCAGCTCCTGGGCCACCGACGCCCGGTCTGCTTGCACGACGAGTTCCCCCAGTACACCGGCATGTTCGTACTGACCGGCCAGCACATAGAGCAGCGGTGCCCAGAGAGCCGGATAGTCGCTGAGCCAGTCCAGGACGTGGCGGTCGAGCAGTTGGCGATAGAGCAAGCCTGTTGCGGCGCTGTGCAGGCGGTATTCGCGGTCGTCACGGTAGCGAAATCGGTACGCCTGGTGCAGCGGGCCATGCCACGGATGCCAAGTACTGCCGTCGGCCAGTTCGACGTGTAGATCGACGGCGATCTTGCCAATATCGTGGAGCAGCGCAGCATAGGCAACGGCGGCGGTCCAGGCTTCGGACTGGGCCGCCTGGTCTTCGGGACTGGCACCGATGGGCAGCAGATGGGACTGCCGCAGTTTCAGGCTGTAGGCGACGATCTCCAGGCCGTGGTCGAGCATGCCGCCCGGGTAGGCATGGTGATGCGCCTCGGAGGCCGGGAAGGCCTGGACCAGTTCGGCATAGCGTTCCAGGGGCGTGCGATACAGGGTGGCGAATTGCCTACGCGAGAGCGAGGTACGCTGCCAGATGTGCTCCAGCAGCTTCTGCCGGCGTGGGGTGGCCAGCAGCGATGCGGCCGACTCAGGACGCAGCAGCCCTTTCGGGAGGGCGGTGACGGGTGGTGGCGTCGGTGCGGCAGCGACCGGGGGCCGTTTTCGCTGGAACAGGGAAAGCATGTGGGTGTCCTGATGACGGGCCGACCGGGAGGCCTTTTGGCCTTTTCGAGGTAGGGCCTTTCCCCTTGCACCCCATTCCCTTGCCATTTCGGCCCTTTGGCCTTTAACCGTTTCGGTATAGCGAGGCCTGGGTTGCGGCTCCAGCGTCAATGTGGAACCCGCTCGAATGCATTGGACGGCGACCCGGCGCTGGCCTCTGCCTATGCTGTGGGAACGCTGCTTCCGCCAGGTAGGTTGTTCTCACTCAGGCGACTAAGTTGACAGACGCGACAAAGGCGACTAGAGTGAATCCTGTCCCAAACCTACTCGGGAGATGACCATGCCCACTGCCATTGAATTCATTGCCGACCGTCTGCCGCGCGTCACGGTGGAAGATGTACGCCGCTTCGCGGATACCGTCGAAATCCGGGATGCCACGGCTTTCGCGGCCGAGTTGCAGGCGTTCGTCCACGAGCGTGTGGAAGCGGTGACACTGCCCGCCAACTTGGAGGGGGAGACCGTTGGGCAGGCCCTTGCACGCAAGGCGGCCGCGCTGCGCGCCGACACGCGCTGGGCACCGAATGAAACCGACGTCCAGCGAGGCCGCGCCGTGCTGCTGGAAACCTTCAACCAGCCGCACAACCTGCCGCCCGCGGAGTTCGCCAAGCTGGCGGACAAGTCGCGCCAGCAGATCTACAAGGACATCCTCGCGCGTCGGCTGCTGGCGCTGAACGTGGGGCCGCGCGGTCAGAAGCTGCCCGACTGGCAGCTCGACCCGGTGAAACAGCAGTTGACCCAAACCGTGCTTCAGGAGGTCGAGGGTATCGATCACTGGACGATCTACCGCGCACTGTCCGAACCGCTCGAAGGCTTGGGTGGGCGCTCGCCGGTGGATGCGGTGACGCATGGCACGATCGATGACGTGGCCGAGGCCGTGTTCAACGTGCTGGGCGTCCAGGTGCATTGAAGCGAGATCGCCATGAGCCACGAGCTGCCTTCGTTCCTGATCGATGCCGGTGAACTGCTCCAGCATGTGAGCCGCGTCGTCTATCGGGGCAGCCCGCTGTACTATGGTCGCAGCAGCACGAATCGCTACGATGACCCGGCGGGGGCCTACGGCGTGCTCTACCTGGGGCGCGACCTGCCCACGGCGCTGATGGAGTCGGTGTTTCACAAGCACCAGTGGCTTGAAGACACGAAGCGCTCCATCGCCCTGAAGGAGGTCCACGCCCGGATGGTCCGCGCCGTGGGCGTGCTGGACGACGTGCTCCTGGCCGACCTCACGGCGCCGGGCGTCATGGCGGGCTACTTCGGCCTGAATCTGGAGCAGTTGGCGAGCCGCGACTACACGCACACGCAGCAGGTGTCCGCTCAGGTGCATGCGATGGTCGGCGACGACGGCCAGCCGCTGTTCGACGGGGTGCTCTATCCGTCGCGCAACAACTATCCCGCCGCGAGCATCGCCCTGTTCGAGCGTGCGGGAACGAAGGTCAGCGTTGTCGAGGACATCGACCTGGTTGACCATGTGGACTGGCCGCGTTTCGTTGCCACCTACCGCATCGGCGTGGAGCCCGACCCCGGCCCGGTGGAACCGGATGACGAAGCGTCCTGAAGCAGCAAGAAAACACATTGAAGCCCGAAACGGAATGAAGTGGAGCAAACAGGAATAGGCATTCCTCAGTAGCAGGAGACGACCATGAACACGACGACCCGCACCAGTACCGCAGAACGCCTCGGCCGTACCTTTGGCCGCGGATGGCGCGTCTATGCGCGTGGCGAACGGCGGGTATCGAATTGGTTGGTGGCCAAAGGGGTGCCTTCGGTTGGTGCCACAGTGCTGCTGTGGGTGGTCAAGCTGGCTGTGCTGGGCGCGCTGCTCTACGCCGCCTTCTGGTTCGCACTCGTGTTGCTGGGAGTCGTGGTGGCGGGATGGGCGGCGGCTGCCAATACATCGGAAGAAGACGAGTGGCCGTTCACCGACCTCACCGAACTGCGCAAGACACCCGGCTACGATCCCAATCTGTACAACGATACGTCGCACGAGTTGTACACCGACGACTGATCGGCACCGCGCTACTTCAGCTTACCTCCGGTAAGGGCCCCAGCGCCCTTACCGCCTGCTTGGCCGGCGCTCTTGCTGCCATCTGAAAGCCCCTGGATGACGTGCCCGGCCCGAATCCCAACCCAGGTAAGGCTCGCAAGCCAAAAGCCCGGCAAGACCAGGAACATCGTGCCCATGACGAACATCAGGAGCAGGTCGCCAAAGGCATTGTTCAACCCCACCAGCGGATCGAAGTTAGTGTGTGGCCGGTTCCAGCCGAAGCCCCACCCATAGAGCGCATCGAGGATGGTGCTGTCGATCCAGCGTGCGAGTTGGAACCAGAAATCGGTGAAGAACAGCGCGAATTGCACGACGCTGACGGTGACGACCGTCTTCAGGTCATAGGTTCCGACGACCAGTACGAGCGGGATGCAGATGACCAGTGCCATCTTGAGCAAGGCAAGCACCATGGGCAGCGCCTGGCGCACCACGTCCATGGCGGGAAATGCGGCAAGTGCCCCGACCGCCATTCCTACATCCCCCGTGGCCCGCGTCACGATGTTCGGCAGGGTCTTGTCGATCTGGCCGCCGTAGTCGGTATAGACCGAACCCTGGTTGAGCTTCTGCTGTCGCGGTGACGCGATGGTACGGACCACCGAATCGTCCACCTCGGTACGGCTCAGGAACCCGGCCCAGCCCGCCAAGCGATTCAACAGGCTGGGGTCCACCTGGCCCAGCAGCCGTGCCCGCAGGCCGTTGCTGCCATCGGCCCACCACTGCCTGCAGGTCGGGTAGCCGCCGCCACTGGCCACCTGCGCAAGCCCTGCGTCGCGGGTGTCGTCATAGGGCCATGACTCGCGCGCCGTGCTGGAACGGTAGCTGTCGTAGTAGCCGCCGGTATCCGTGAAAAACCTCGAACCGATCCAGGTCACGTCGTTCATTTGAGCGTCGTCCAGCTCCGGCCGCGCCATGAACAATTTAGCGCGTGCAGGTCCGTAGCAGTCGTGTGTGAAATCGGCCACTTCCTGAGCCAGAACCGGGTCATTGATGCGGGTAGCGTCGATCTCCATGCGCATCTGTCGCAGGTCTGTCCCGCACGGGATTGCCGCCACCGAGGCGCTGGTGACGGCGCGCGAGAGCGCGTGCATGAAGGCCCACCAGACCGGCACCTTGGCACTCTGGTTGTTGATGGTGCTGAAGGACTGGGACCAGCCGGTATCCGTGGGCTGCGGCACGTTGACCTGGCACTGGGCCGAGCGCGAGCTGTCGTACTGAATTGTGTTGAGGTCCACGTCGATGAAGGGGATGCCGGCGAACATCACCACCACGATGGCGACGAACACCCGGTTCTCGATGCGTGCGGCCGAGAGCACGCCCTTGTTGCCTTCGTCGGCACCTTCCGCACGGGCCTTAAGCCATTCCTGCACGATGATCGCCACGAAGGGCAGTGCGAATACCCCGCTGGATACCAGTACCGCCCAGATGCCGTTGTTGACGATCCAGGACACCAAGGTCAGGTAGTACTCCAGGTAGTCGGTTGTGAAAAGCGTCATGGCTCGGACCTCCCCTCAGCCCTGCATCAACAGGCTGGCTTCAAGCGCCACGATGGCAACGACGCCGGCGATCTCGCTGCGTACCAGGCGGCGCCGCGCTTGCGCGTCGTCCTCACGCGCAAGCAGCCGGCGACGCATCCAGACCCAGCCGTAGGCCGTCGCGCCATACAGGCACAGCCGCCAGACCAGGAAGTAGCCCGCTGCTGCCGCCAGCCAACGCTCCCAGCCCGCGACACTTCCGACGAGGTAGATGCCAACGATGTTGGCACCCACGGCGACGGCCGCGAGTACCATCGTCCACAGCAGCGCCTTCGCTGCGCGCCGGTTGAACAGCCAGCGCGGGCGCAGCCAGGCCGCACGCATCAGGCTCATGGCCGGCCTCCCGGATTGCCCTTCTGCAACTGATCGAGGCGGTCAGGCACCGGATCGCCTTCGTAGATGCCACGCGAGCCCGCCGCGCGCGTGCCGTGGCGCTGGATGATCGCCATGGGCGAGTTGTTCGCCAGCTCCCGGCGCAGCTCCAGCTCGGTCTTGAGGTTGCGAATCTCGCGATCGAGCGTGTCGCTCTCGTGGTTCACCGCCTCCACGGCGAGCTGGTTGGCCGCCACGTTGGGCTCCTTCTTGCCGGTCAGCAGCGTGCGTTGCAGCAGTAGCGCCTTCTCCAGCACCGACGCCAGCGCAACCTCGGACGCCAGGCGCTGCGACAGCAGGTGCTGGTCCGGTTCGTCGCGCAGTGCCTCGACCACGCCGCGCGTGATGGGCAGCGACGCGCTGCCGGCCTCCCGCAGGTTTTCGGGCGTCGTGTTCTTCGCCTTGGAGACCAGGTCCTGGAGCGCCTGCAGCTTGGCGTCGTACTCCTCCTGGATCAGGGGCGTCAGCCCGACGCCGGGCACCGTCTCCGTCTTGGTGCAGGCGTCGCAGGTGCGCTGCTCCTTCTCGCCGAGCACCCGTGTTGCCCACTCGATGGCCGCCTGCGGCGTGGTCCAGGTTTGGCACGACAGGCTCGTGCAACTGGCCGGAGCGATTGCCGACGTGTCGGTCACCCCGCGGCCATTGACCAGGTTGTAGCCCGCGCGGGTGACGTCACCGACCACCTTGATCGCGGGCTGACCGGAGCCGCCGGCATTGCTTCCCCCGACCCAGGGCACGCCATCGTTGCCACGGCGCGTCTCGGCCTGCTCGATGGCCGAGACGGCATCCGTGCTCGAAACAGCGTCACGCAGCGCCAACCCCTCTGCCATCTGGCTCCAGCCGAGTTGGCCGCCAGCCGTTTCGGCCATCTTTTCGGCCATGGCGCGGCACGTCAGCTTCGAGCGGTCGAAATCCAGCCGCGCTTGCAGAACGCCGTTGGTGAGCAGGTTGTAGAGGCCTGGATCTGCACGCTGGATGATCAACGCCGGCAGGGACGCCACAGCACTCGTAGCACTCTGGATCACCGAGGACATGATCTGCTGAAAGCCATTGGTGACACCGTTGAGTTGATTCTTCAACGTGGTCTGGATGCTCATGTCGCCGCAGATCAGATTGCTGTTCCAGCCGACACCCACGCCGAGCGAGCGCATGCCGGCTGCGCGGCCCATCGAAACGGCGCTGCCGCCGCCGATGGAGTACATGACGTCATCGCCGATGACGTTGCCGCTGGTCTGGTAGCCCAGTTGGCCCCAGGCCACGCCGCTTGCCAGAACCAACGCGCCGGTAAGCGCCAAACAGATCCTCTTGCCACGAGCCGGTGGGGAGAACTGCATAGAGTCGGAACGCTTCATCGCGGCACCTCAAAGGAAATCAACGCTGCCAAGGAACACCTGTCCACGGCGTTCGCAGCAGGCATACGGCCGCCACAGCGCCCAGGCGTAGTCGCCTTGCTGGGCCTGAGTCAGGAAGCCGGTGCGTGGGAAAACCGTGCAGGACGAGGACAGGACGGGCGTGAGTTCCTGCCACTTGCCAGTCGAGGCATCACCCTCCATCAGCGCGCTGGCGGGCCAGTAGCCATCGCGGGCATTGGCAAGCAGCGGCTGGTACACGTGCAACTGCCCGCGGCGCGTGACGACATCGCCCGCACGCTGGGCCACCACGGCTCCCGATTTGTGGTCGTCGGTCTGGTGCAGGAAGCCGCCGCGGGGATACACGTTGCCCCAAAGGTTCATCGTGGTGCGTGCGCCGACCTCGCGCATGCCGGGAATCAATGCCTCCGGGTAGGCCATCTCGGGCACGTTGTAGCGCCAGGCAAGCGTGTCCAAGGTGCTGAGCAGATACGGCATGAATGCCGTTCCCGCGCCCTCGCAGAAGTAGCCCGAGGACGAAACAAACTGGTTGAACACCTCGACGCCGGGATGGCCGATCACGTCGGCGTTCTTGAATTTCGCGAGATTGTTTTCGTGATCCTCGTTCGTCGTTCCATCGCCGCCCGCTTGGGCGGACGGGTTGGCCGTACTCATCGCCCGGACTTCGACCCACGGGTTCTCGCCCGTGTTGCTGTAGCTGGAGACGACCGCATCGGGGATGTAGTGGCGCACCTTGACAGAGGTGCGCACCGTGCAGCCTCCCCAGGTGCAGTAGAGCCAGTAGCAGATACCCACCACCCGGTACTCCAAGCAATCGGGCGAGGCCACCGAGGCAACGATGGCGGTGGTGTTCAAGGCGTAGCTACCCGTGGCGCTGAGCAGCAGCAAGGAAGCCACGCCAGCCCGCATGCGGCGCATAAGGTCGAATGGCCTCGTCATGGCTGGGTCCTCCGACGCTGCTCGATGCGCGCGACAGCGCGGGCCACATCCGGCTCGCCATAGACCACGTAGCGCTGATCCACCACGACAGCCGGGATGCTGGTGATGCCCAGGCTCCATGCGTCGGTGACGCCCTGGTATGCGGAAGCGATGCGGCGCTGTAGGTCGGCGCCGCCTTGGTTCAGCCGACGCTTGACGGTGGCCGCCGCCTGTTCGGGGGCGGCGGGCAGTTCCGCAGAAAGCTCCGCTTCAATCCGGCGGGCTTCGTCCAGCTCGATCAGCCGCTCGCCGCCCATGGTCTTGACCGGGTGGTGGCTGTCGGTGACGACCAGTACGTCGGCTGCGAAGGTGACGGGGCTGAACACGGCCAGGGACGCCGGCAGCGCCACGACGAGACCAAGGGTTCGCCAGCCCGACGCGAACGTGGAAAAGGATGCCGGCATGTCGCGTGCCCCGAAAGTTGATCAGGGCCATAGTCAAACGCGAACCCGATGCCACCCCAACAAACAATGCGCATCGCGGGCTGCCCGCATACCTGCTTGTCCCGGGCCATAAAAAAACGGAGGCCGAAGCCTCCGCGAGGATCAATGAAGCAATGCGACCGTTACAGCAGGCCTGACTCCGCAAAGGAGAACGGGGAACCTTGGCCTACGATGATGTGATCCAGTACCCGTACATCGATGAGCGCCAGCGCGGCCTGCAGTTGCTGGGTCAGCACACGATCCGCGCTCGACGGCTCGGAGATGCCCGAGGGGTGCTGGTGCGCGAAGATCACCGCGGCGGCGTTCAACTCCAGCACACGCTGTACGACGACACGTGGATAAACAGAAGTCGAGTTGATCGTGCCCCTGAACAATGGCTCGTAGGCCAGCACCTGGTGCATGCTATCCAGGAACACAGCGGCGAATATCTCGTTGGGTTCAGCGACCAGTTTCACGCGCAGATAGTCCCGCACGGCGGCCGGCTGGCTGAGGCATGGTCCAGCTTTGAAGATCCGTTTTTCCAGCAGCACGATGGCCTGCTGGATGATCCAGTCTTCGTGCTGGGCAGCTACGGCGGAAAGCGACTCCACACAGGAGTCATTGATGGCGAAAGACATGGCGAACCTCCAGACGGTGAGATCGGAGGGCGCGCGCCCCCGAGGGCAAGCCCTCCTGGGGATGAGAATGAAAAGATGCATCCATCACCGCGATTGCGGTGACCGTTCGCGGCCAGGATGCAAGGCGAACGAGTCGCGGTCAGCGCAGAGGACTGCGCCGTAGCCTTGAAGACCGGGGCTACCTGGGCATGTCGCCGACGACGTCGGCAGGCATTTCGGATGTGGGTGTGCTGGTCGGACCCTCAGCCGCCAGCATGTCCATGGCTGACAGCAAGGCATCGCCCTCGATCGGCCCCTGCAGCAGGATGGCCTGGCCCGTTTGGCGATCGAGCAGGCGCAGCGACGGCGTGGCGGTTACGCCGCTCTTGGTGGCTTCCGCAGCCTGGGCGCGGATAGCCGCACTGGGCCTTTCGCTTGCCATGCACTGCTCGCTGGCTGGCGTCGATTCGGGGTACCGCAAGCCATCGGGCAAGCCCTGGCCGCCGCTGCGCGTGTGGGCATAGACCCATTCGATCGCCTGCCAGAACGCGACATGCCCACCTGCTTCGGCAGCGCATTCCACTAGGCGTGCCTCGGCTGACGCGGCCGGCTCGTGCTCGGCCAGCGGCTGGTGGTGCCATTGCAGCGCCACGTCGGTGTTGTTGCCGATCCACCGCTTGAGCTGCGGGAAATACTCCCGGCAGAACGGGCACTCCAGGTCGGCATAGAGCGTCAGCGTGAAACGGCCTTTGGGGTTGCCCATTAGCCAGGGCGGCCCGGCCACCGGTGCCATGCTGACCGGCGTGGGCGGCTGCGGCGGGGATTCGCCGGGCGACCTTGACACAAGCCAGATCAGCAGCAGCGCGACCAGCACAGCAGCCAATGCCCAGGGCCAGCGGGGCCGCCCGTTGCGGCGGCGGAACGCCTGGACCTGCATCGGAATGGAAGGACGTTTCTGTTCCATGGCGTTCTCCGTCTTACGACAGTTCCAAGGCCGGCGACTCGATGCCGCGCGCCTGGTCGATCTTCTCGGCCACCTTGAAGGCCGCTTCCAGTTCGGTGCAGCCGTAGTGCTGCATGAGCTGGTAGCGCTCGGCCTTCTCTTCGGGTTCGGTCTGCGCCAACGCCAAGTACAGGCTGGGCGGCACGGCGCGGAACAGCACTTCCATGCTCTTGGAAAGGATGACGCCCTCGGTGAACTTGCCCGCTTCTTTGCGCGCCGAGAGCATCAGCGCTTTCTGCGCGGGCGAGAGTTCGCGGAAGCGTGCAATCTTCTCGACCTCATCGGGCGGCATCGACAGGCAGATCCACCACTCAATCATGTTGAGCATGGGCTCCGCGGCACGCGGCAGATCGTCGATATTTTGTGTAGCCAGCCAGAACCAGGCCCCTAGCTTGCGCCACATTTTTGTAATTTTTACAACGTAGGGCGCAAGCAGCGGGTTCTTCGTGATGATGTGGCCTTCGTCGGTCACATTGATGATCGGACGGCCCAGGTACTGGTCGCGCTCGGCGATGTTGTTCACCGTGCTGATCAGGCTGATGTAGGCGATGGAGAGCTGCGCGTTGTAGCCCTCCCGGGCATAGGTCGCGAGATCCACCAGCGTGATGTCGGCCTCGGGCCACGGCGTGCCATCGCGATCGAACATCTCGCCGTCCGTGCCTTGGCAGAACATGTCCATCGCGTCCGCCATCTCCAGCAGCCGCACGCGCCGCATCTCGGGCAGCGTCGGGTCCTGGCCGCGCGTGCGCAGCGCGTTGCGCACGTCGCGCGTGAGCACCGTGCGTTTCTCGGCCACGCAGTGCTCGGCGGCATCGAGGATGCACTGGCGGATCAGCGAGCGATCGGCCCGCGTCATCCGGGCTTCTTCCTTGTCCTCGCCGCCTGTGATCATCAGCCGTGCCGTGATCTCCAGTTCACCCAGCACGTCGCGCTGCTCGTCCTCCTCCATGACCGAGGAATCGGCTGGCAATTCTTCATCCAGTGCATCGGCATCAAGCGTCTGCACGTTGCTGGGCGTTTCGATCAGCCGGCGAGCGTCGGCGAACGGCGCCAGGCTGATGCCCGAGCCAGGAGCCAGCTTGACCCGGTTCACGGTCAGACCCAGGCGCTTTGCGAAGTCGCTGAACAAGCCAAAGCTGTTGCCGGCTTCCACGATGAACAGCCGCGGCCGGTAGATGGCCGTGACCTGGTTCAAGAGGTTGTTGAGCGTTGCGCTCTTGCCCGAGCCGGTGGGGCCGAACAGGAACAGATGGGCGTTCATCTGCCTGTCCAAGCGGTTCAGTGGATCAAACGTGATCGGCCCGCCGCCGCGGTTGAAGAACGTGTTGCCCGGATGACCCGTACCCTGGCTGCGACCCCACGCCGGCGAGAGATTCGCCACATGCTGGGCGAACATCAGTTGGGTGAACCAGTTCCGTCGATCTTGCGCAGGGTTGTAGCAGCACGGTAGCCAGCGCAGGTAGCTGTTGAGCGGCGCGACTTCATCGTCCTCGCGCACAGGCTGCAACCCCGCGTTGAGCATCACGTTGGCGAGGTCCAGACCGCGCCTGTCAAGTTCGGCTTCATCGCGTCCGCGCAGATAGAAGGCCAGCGTGCCGCGGTAGAGCTTGTGCGCGCTGCCGATGAGCGAGCGTGCCTCCTGCACATCCTTGAGCGTTTGTTCCGATGCCAGTGTTTCGCCGACAGCCTTCTTCGCCAGGTGATTCAGGTGCGATTCGAGGATGTCCTGGGGCGTCGCCACCATGGTCAGACACATCGTGGTGTCTTCGGGCATCTGATCGAAAAGCGTGTTGATAGCGTCCCCCTTGCGGGTTTCGCCGGTCAGGTGCCCCGTACCGGGCGGCATGCGTAGCCGGTCGGTGACCAGTACGCGATGCGGCATACCGTCAAAGTACCAGGTGCCGTGCTCGGCATCGGAGCGAGGCTGACCGAAGAACAGCCGTTGACTGAAGTCCCGACCACTCGCCAGCTCAATCTCACCTTCCTCCACCTCGTCGGGATAGCGGGCCAGCGCATAGAAGCGCTCTCGCTCCTCAGCGCCGGGCCCGAGCATCGTGGGGCGTGGGTTGAACCAACGCAGCAGCCAGTCGTGAACATCGGCCGCGACCATGCGCCGGGCCTGGATGCCGGCGTTCGCCAAGCCGCCGCAGAGGCGATCGCAGACGATGTTCAGCATTTGCTCGGGTGTCTGGCCGCGGCGGTTCGCCTGCCCGGCGGCCCGGCGATAGACCACCATGCGCACGCGCCGCGTCTGGCCGCGCCAGCGCAACCGCGTGACCACCGTATCCTCGAACAGTCCGCCGGGCTTGGCCACCGCGCGCAGGTGGTGGCCAAAGAAGCGGAGGTAGAACTCGGTGAAGGCCGTGCTGCGGGCGCGCGGCTGCACGTAGTCGCGTAGCGTCTGCATGTACTGGTCGAAGCTGGGCTCGTCCTGTGCATAGAGCTGGAGCACCCACGGGTTCTCATCCAGCTCATCGAACGAGTCCTGGAGCGCGTTTTCGAGCGCATCGCGGGCATGAGCGAGCCAGCCCGGTTCCCGACCTTCGGTGCCTAGCGGGACCAGTTCGTAGAAGGCCGCGACCGATTGCCCGTCCTCCAGCAGCATGGACTTCGACGGCGGCAGGAACTCCACCCACGGCAGCAGCTCCGCGAATGACTGCGCAACGTCGTACATCGCCTGCTCGTCCGCCACGGTCGCCGGCCTGCGGCCCTGGACCGTCGCTCCGGGTTCGGCAATGCCGGCCTGGCGCAACGCCTCGACGTGGCGCTGCCAGCCGTCCGGCTGCTCGTCATTGCCACCATCGGATGCAGCCAGCTTCGGCCAGGGGAGTTTCCAGCGCATCAGTAGTCCTCCACGCGCTCGCCCGGCATGGCGTACTGCACACGCTGGTACAGGGGAAAGACCGTCGTGTAGCCCGGAACCGGCACGGGATCGGTGCCCGCCAGGTGCGGGTACACATACATGACAAGATCGGGGTTCGGCAGGCGGTGGAACTGGCGATAGACCTCGTTGCGCGCCGTGCGCGTGTAGCGCATCTGCTCGGTGGGCGCGGCCTCCACGTCGGCCTCGGTCAGCGTCCGGCGCAGGCTCTGGCGTGCATCGAGCAATTGCCTGCGCGCCACCTGGCCGGCGCCACCACCCCCGTCACCGGCGTTCTGCTGCCAGATGTCCATCATCGTGCTGTCGCCGTGGGGGAGCAGCTTTTCCTTGCTGGTGGCACAGCCGCCGAGCACCGCGACGGCGAGGGCCAGCGCCAGGGCCTTATTCAAGTTCGAGAGCATGGCTTTCTCCTGCGCGGTGATCGACCTTGCGGCCTTCGGGATCGAAGTCGATGGCGAGCGGCTTTTCGAGGTGGACGGCGACCTTCGCGCCGGGCTGGACATAGACAGCGGCGAACGCCTGGCCGTACAGCTTGTTCACCCAGTCGGCCATGTCGCGCACGCCACCGGCCAGGATGCGGCCCACGGCTTCATTGCCCGAGATACCGACGCTGCCGATGGAGCCGTCGGCGCCGACGTAGGACATCTGGCCGCTGTCGCTGTCGATCAGCGAGGCGACGCCGGCACCGGCGGCGGTAATCAGGGCTTGCGAGCCAAGGTACTGCTGGGCGTTGCTGCGCCGCTCCCCGCTGACGCAGGGAATGCCGTATGGGTCGCTGATCCAGCCCAGGCCTCCACTTTGAGAGTTCTGCTGCTGGTTGTTTTGCTGGTTGCCGTCGCGGTCTTCGGGGATGGTGCGGATCGTGCCGTCGTGGAAGACGAAGGTGATGCTGCGTACCTGGCCGCGCACGCACGAGAGCGTCCAGTCGCCCGATGCGGTGCCGCTGAACACGGCACCGGCCACGTCGGGAATGTCGATGCCATTGGCGGTCAGGTTGTCCGATCCGACCAACACCTTGAAGGGGTACGGATCGTTGACGGTTCCGTCGATCGGCACGCGGCCGATCAGCGCCGTCATCGCCACCGACCCCATCAGCGTCGAATTGGTCGGTACGGTATAGACCGCCTTGGCGCTCTTCACGCCTGCGGCGCGTGCGCCCGCGTTCGCCACGGTTTCCGCCGTGGTTTCCAACGTGCTCTGCGCGGGGCCGAAGCTCGTCGGGAAGCTCATGCCGCTACCCGTGCCACGACTGCTGTTGCGCCCCTCGGCTTTCCTCGCATCGTCGGGTTCGACCCAGCGCACGCCGCCTTCCATGCCGGCCTCGTCGCCGTCACGCAGCCCCAGACCCACCGGCAGGTCGGCATGGCCGCCGCCACGTCCGCCGATACTGTCCAGGCGCCGTTGCAGGTCGGCCAGCAGCCCTTCGGTCTGCTGACGCGCGCTGGCTGCCTGCTCTTGGTCGCGACGCAGGTTGGTGCGCTCGGAGTCGAGGGCCGAATTGATGCGCTGGTCAATGGAGTTCTCGCGCTGGCGCAGTCGCTGGTTTTCTTCGCGCTGGGATTTGTTGTCCGAGAGCGCGGTCTGAAGCTCGGTGCGCAACTGCTTCACTTGGGCAACGAGCGTCGCCACGGTGTCGCGCGGGGTATCGCCCTCGATGCCCAGCGCCTTCATTTCCGCTGGCGTGAGCTTGGCGCCGGCATCCGCGGTCGGTGGTGCCGAAGTGCTGCCTCCCGAGAACAGCCGGATGGCGACGAACAGCACCAGCACGGCAACCGGGATCATCAGCCACTTCAGGAGTCCATTACTGCGCATGGCGGACCTCCTTGCGGTCGGTGCCATCCTGGGAACCGGCTTCCGGTTGCGGGAGATGCACGGCCGGGTCGAAGCGGTTGACCGCTGGTAGCAGCGATTGCGCAAGGCCACGCCCGCGCGTCACCAGGTACAGAACGGTCGTGTCCTCGGGCGTCCCGCGCGGGCCAAGCGCCTCGTGTTGGAAGGTGGCGGTGAGGAAATCGCCTTGCAGCACGCGCGGGTCCAGGGTGATCCAGCCGCTGCTGCTGTTGGTCAGGCGCACGGCGGTCACCCACTGGTCTTCCAGACGCCATGACGCGAGCGCGACCGCGCGCACGGGCAGCGTCGGCATCAGCGTGCCGAGGTCGAGGTCACGGCGCAGGTTCACCCGCATGACGCTCGGCAGCGGCTCCACGGTGCGTAGCGGCGCGTAGAGGTTCTGTGCGGCAAAGCGCGTCAGGACAACCGACACCGGGGTCTCGCGTCGCGCCGCTCGCGCGCCGGCCTGGTCCTGGGCGCGCGCCGGAGCTTCGTTGTCATCGCCGGGCTGATCGCCATAGCGCGCCGGGGTGCTGTTGCCCTCGACGATGCGCACTGGTTCCAGCTCGGCTTCGCCGTCCTTGGCTGGCTCCGCCGCAATGTCCAGCAGGATCAGCGCGCCCGTGTCGGCGTCCTGCAATTGCAGCCGCGTGGGCTCGATCGGCTCGCTGGCGCGCAGGTACACCGCGCCGCCCGCGCTCTGCACCCGTAGGCGCTCGCCGACGCCCGCAGGTACGCCCACGCGGACGTTGCGGTCGATGAACACGATGCGCTCGTGGCCGACCTTCAGCGGCACCGCCAACGGCATACGTTCCCAGCGCAGGATCTCCACTGCCTGGACAGCAGGAGCGGCGGCCACGGCCAACAGCCCCAGCAGCGTGAGTACAGGATGCTTCATGGGGTTTCTCCTTGGGGCGCTTGCGGAGACAGGCCGCCAGACGCCGGGCGCGTTGGCTCCGGCGTGCTGATGCGCTGGGGCGCGCCCTCATAGCAGTCGAGCGCCAGGCCGAACGGGTTGCGGGCAGGATCGACGTCCACCCGCGTGACCTTCACTGGATAGCGCACCAGAGCGCGCTTGACTTGCTCGGCGCCGTAGTACTCGTCGGCGGTGATGTCCAGCGTCACCACCCAGTCGCGGTCGGAGACCACGCGCACGCGCGCCGTAGGGTCGTCGCCGTAGCCGCGGCCGGGGATTTCATAAATCCCGCGCACGCGCTGGCGCAGCTCGCCCGTGCTGCGGCGGTAGTCGTAGTCCGCGCGAAGGAAGGCCTGGCAGGACGGGGTGAGATACGGCGAGAGCGTGTGGAGGTTGCGCGCGTAGTCCTCTTCGCCATTCGTCGGCCAGCGGTTGAGCGTCTGGAACACGTAGAACGTGAACGCATAGACCGATTCGGGCGGCACTTCCCACCACTTCCTGGTACTGCCGGAGCGCAGGTCAGGCGGAACGTGGATGGTCAGATCGCGCGGAGCGCTCCACCAGCCGCCGCCCATGACCAGGGCGACGATGACCAGGGCGCCAGCCCCCAGGCGAAGCGTCTTGATGTGCGCCTGCAGGTGGGTGATCTCGTTCTTGAAGCGGCTCATCGCGCGCTCCTTCGGGTGGTCCAGAAGCCGGAACGCGAGATCAGCACATGGCCGCCCACCCAACCCGCCATCAGTGGATGACGTGTCGCAATGCGCCATTGCAGTTGCCGATACAGCCAGGTGTCGGGACGCCCGCGTTTGAGGCGGCGAAGAATGCCGCCGCCGATGAACACGCCCAAGGCCACGCCCAGGACGACGAACGTGGGAGCTAGCGCGATCGTGCGGAACACCCACGACAGCGGCGCGCCGACCAGCAGGCCGGCGGCGCCGGACAAGCCGCAGCAGATCCACAGCTCGTCGGCGGTGAGGCCGCGCACGACAACGGGGTGGCGGTTGAGCCGGTGCGGAAGGAACGTCACGGTCCCGTCCGCACGGACGTGCTGCTGCTCAGACATACCGGCCTCGCCTTACAGGATGCCGGTGGCTTCGGTGAGCAGCCAGATGCCGATCACGAGCAGGACGGCGCCGATGGCGACCGTGAGGCCGAACTGGCCCCACGTCTTGCGGCCTGTGTGGATTTCCGCGTAGGTCCCGTAAGCGTGGTAGCACACGCCGATGAACATCGACGCCACCACCAGCAGGGCTACGAGCATGATGATGTCGTAGCCGTAGTTGCGGATCGTTTCCATGATGCCGTTGCCCGTGCCGCGGGTCGGGTTCTCCAATTGCGGCAGACCCTGCGCGAACGACAGCACGGGCAGCGCAGCGGCGCCCAGGGCCACGGCGGCGCGCTGGGCAAGACGGGAATTGAGGATGCGGTTTTGCATGGTCATGCCTTTCAGGTCAGGAGAGGAGGAAGAAAGTCAGGACGAGGTACATCGCGACGAATCGGATGCAGACGCCGAGGAACTGGCGCTGGTTGAGGCGGCTCTCGGACCACCCCACGTAGGCCGTTCGCATGGCCCAGACGCCCCAGACGAGCAGGACCGCGAACACGACGCCGACCAGGACGGTCGCCATCGCTGAAGGTGCGATGCCGCTGTTGGCTTGAAATGCCGAGACCTGGGCGCCGTTCATGGCTTGCCCTCCGCGGTCGTCGGCGGTGATGGCGGGACGACCCGCTCCGTGCGGTAGTCGCCGGCCAATTCGGACGGGTCGCGCGGCTGGGCGCGCGACGGTGTGAGATGGGCCTGGATGCCGGCGCGCACGCGCGCCAGGTCAGCCAGCAGCCTCGGGTAGTCGAAGTGGTAGCGCTCGCCCGGCTGGATGGGGGCATGCGCGGCGCTGTCGGCGACCGTGCGCTCCAGCGCGTCGAGTTGGCGCAGCGCTGCGACCAGCTCCTGACGCTGCGCTGGGGACTCGGCCAAGGCCATCGAGGACTGGCCCAACACAAGGGCCGTCACGAGAAAAGTGGGCACGCCGCGATGCGCGGCGCGCAGCCAGATCGGAGCCAACATCGCGCCATTCCTGTGTGATCAGCAATGGCTAGATCGTGGAGATCAGGGCTGTTTCAGGCCGCAAACAATAGGAACCTGCGGATGACCGGATTGATCGGCTAGAGGTACTTCTTGAAGCTGCCCGCAGTCAGGCTCACGGCCAGTCCCAGCAAGGCGGCGCTCGGCAACAGGATCAGCAATGGATGCACCGAGATCGGCAGTGCCAGGTACGTGATCCACGGCAGCACGGCCAGGGGCATAAGGCTGGCTTTCGCGCGGTGGTAGATGAACCCGGATTCGCGGCCCGCGCCGAACCTGCGCACGTCACGTCGCACCAGACCGTCAATCAGACCGACGAAAGCAGCCGTGAAGATCAGTGGCAGCGTGAGCACCAGGACCAGCAGGCGCACTAGGAAGGTCAGCGTCGTGAAGGCCGCGGCGATCAGGTAGCTCTCGGCCCAGACATAGGCTTGGCTGATGTAGTAGCGGAAGTTGCGCGCCTGCTCGTGGCTGGGCGCGCGGACGCGCTCGGCGGTCTGGCTCATGCGCGCCAGCAGCCCGGAGCGAACAAACACCCATTCGTAGCCTGTATCCACCAACTCGTGCGCCGTGCGCCCCGGCTCCTGCACGACCACGCTGCGCGTGAAGTGGTTGGACAGATGCCCAAGCTCGTACTGCAACATCTGCTGGGAATGGCGCCAGCCCTGGTCCTTCCAGAACAGGTGCATGCCGACGCACTCCACCACGATCGAGAACAGCAGCGAGCCGATCAGCACTCCAAGCAAGCGAAACGGCAAGGTGATGGTGCCGACGATCAGGCCCTGGCGCTGATTCTGCTCCCGCTGCGCGGTCGAGGCGGCGTCCTTCACGGCGCGGCCTCGTCGCCACTGTGGTCGGTGTCGGTGGCCACCGCAGCAGGCTCGGCTGGAGCAGCATCATCCAGCAGGTCATCGGGCAAGGCCGCATCCTGCAAGGCCGGGGAACTGGTGAACTCCCACCACTGCGTAGCCTCGCTGTAGCTCTGGCGCATGTACCCTGCCAGTTGTTGCAGGTCCGTCGGCATCACTTCATCCGGGTCTGGTAGCGGCAGCGGCATGCGAACCTTCCAAAGCTGGCCGCCCTGCAGCAGCGCGAAGCATTGGCCTTTTGGCAGGCCGACTACGTGCGATGGCTCGATCATCGGCACGCTGGACATGCTGATGCGGTCCTGGGTGTTCGACGTGAAATCCGTCGCGCCGCGGATGTCCGAACTGTCGGTTGCCCCGGAGACGATGGTAGTGGTATAGACCTCGACCTTCGGCAACTGCCGCGTCAGCAGTTCGGCAGTGGCAGTCTCGCGCACGCGCAGCATGAACAGGTTGTTGAAGTTGCCGATCACCTGGCCAGCTTTCGCGCGATTGCCGATGCGGGCCTCGATGTCCGAGAGGGTCTGCGTGTACGCGGTGACTTGCAGCCCGGCGCCGCCGCCTTTGTTGATAAGCGGCACGAATTCGTCACCCATGAGTTCATTGAATTCATCCGCATGGACGTTGATCGGTACGCGCGCGCCAGCCGAGGCGTCTGGCAGGCCATCGTCGATTCCGTGCTTGTAGATATGGCCCGCGACCGAAACCAGGTCGGAGAACATGGAGTTGCCGACCGCTGCGGCAACCTCGGCGTCGGACAGCGCGTCCAGTCCCACATAGACGATGGCGCGCTTCCTGATGACTTGCATCCAATCGAAGATCGGGCGCGGGTCGGCCAGGTCGGAATAGTTCGGTGCCAGGAGCTGCGCGATCTTGCCGCTGGTTAGCTTTTCCAACAACGGCAGCAATGACGCGACGATCTTGTCGAAGTAGGTCTTGTCGTACCGAACTGCCGAGCGCAGTCCGTCGAGCACCGGGTCGTAGTTGCGCGCCTGGGAGAGATACTGCTCCAGCGCAACCACGCGCTTCTCTCGCCCGATCATGTTGCGCGGGATGTTCTTCTCGTTGAGCTTGGCCTCGATCTGGACGATCACCTCCCAGGCCTTGGGCTCGGTCTTGGCGAAGTAGTGCTGGGCGTACTCGATAAACAGCGCGTCGATGTTGATGACGTGCCGCTGGATCAGCATGTAGTCCGGGCGCTGTCCCAGTTCCACCAGGGCACGAGCAATGATGTTGACGAAGCGCCACGCGAACTCCCTGAAGGCCGCGCTATTGCCTTCACCGGAGAGTTGCCCTGCGATACGGGTGGCGACTTCCGAGATGCGACCGAATCGGCCCACCGCGTTGTAGCGGGCGCTGATCTCCGGCCAGCCCAAGTGGAAGATGTAAAACTCGCCTTCACGGCCGGCGCGCTTGGCCTCGACATACATGCGCTTCAAGAGGTCCGCATCCCCTTTGGGGTCGATGACGATCACGACTTCGTGCTCGCCGGCAGCGCTCTTGCGGCGGATGTCCTGGGTCACGAACAACTCGGCCAGTCGCGTCTTGCCCACGCGCGTGGTGCCCAGCACCAGCGAGTGCCCGACACGCTCGCCGAGCGGAAGGCTGACGTCCACCTCGTCCGGTTCGATGCCGTGCAGGCGTGGCAGGCCGCCCACAGGCGGCAGCGGACGCACCGGGTTGAAAGGAGCATCCCAGCCCGTGAGCGCGGACAGCCGGGATAGCGGGAACGGCGCGAACTCCAGCCGCTCCTCCAGTCGCCGTGCCAGCCGGTAGGCAGGCGTCGGCTCGACGTATCGGCGGAACTCCGGCCGGTACGTCTGCATCAGCCTATGGGTGTGTTTTTGTTCCCACAGGAACCCGCGCCCGATGAAAAGCCGCTGCTGGCTGACGGGCACGTCCTTGCTCGTCATCACGTAGCGCGACAGGCGGCGGATGTTGCGTCGGTAGCGCAGGATCACGCGGGCATCGCGATAGCGGATCGCGCCGTAAGCGCCGAAAGCCAGCGCGCTGCCGACGCCCATCGACGGGCTCAGCGCGAGCGACCATGGGGCCACCAGGCACAGAAACGCGGCGCCTGCACACGCCGCGACGGTGTATAGCTCCACCGCTGGGCGTAGCAGAACCTCGACCGGCTGTTTCCCCGACATGGCTTCATTGCTCGATGCCGGTGGCCGTGATCAGCGCCGGGTAGTGCCGCAGCCCCAGGCGATCGGCCAGGTCGTCTCCGGCTACGGGCGCGAGCGGCACGCCCGGCACCAGGGCACGCAACCGTGCCAGGCCCTGCGCGGTCTCGACATTGACCACGAGGCCGACCGCGCCGCGTTCGCGCAAAGCGACGCCGCGGCGCTGCAGCCAGGCCCGGGAGGCGTCGTCGTCGCCGATGACCACGAACGGCCGCAGGCCGGGCGCTTCGATCACGCGCCGCGCGACGGTGCCGGGCGTGAGCTTGGCGCTACGCACCGGCAGCATCGCTGCCTCGTCCGCGGGTGTGGCGGGAACCTGTGGCGTCGGAATGGGCGGCCGGCCCGGGACATCGGCGCGCGCCTGGAGGTTGAGGGCCTCGTAGTACGGCAGCGCCGACGTGCCACCGCGATCTTCGACCACGATCAGCGGATCGCCGGCACGCGATGCCAGCGGCAGACCTGCCAGCAGCACAAGCAGGCCCCGCAGGGCCAGATGGGATTTTGTCATGGGGAAGTCTCCTGGCGCGCGGCGAGCACCGCGGCGTTTGGATGTGCGCCCTGCACACGCGCGAGATGGCGCGACACGCTGCGCCGGTAGCGGGCGGCGGGCTCGCCGCCCGCAGGACGGTGGTAGCGGCCGATCGCGAGCAGCCAGTCTTCGCCGGACGTGTGCTGCTCGTTCAGGATTTCAGCGGCGATGGCGAGGTTTCGATACGGGTCCAGCAGGTCGCACGCGCTGGTGAAGCGATGCTTGTGGTAGCCGAGGTTGATCTGGACCAGGCCTGCATCGATGCGCGTGTGGGGCGTGGTACGCATTGCCTGTTGCAAGCCCGAGCAGGCGTCGGCGCGCGTGGCGAAGCGGCGCGACTGGCCGGCGACATTGAGGGACCACGGCCACGGCACGATGCGCCCGTTGCGTCGAACGCCGCTCTCCTGCAAGGCCACGGCGTAGAGCACGGTCGAGGGGATGCCCGCCTGCTGGGCGGCGAGCTGGTAGGCAGGTGGCGGAATCTCCTGGGCATGGACGGCGCAGGCGCACAGGCCGGTAGCGAGCACCAGTGCGCACAAGAGCTGCGAGAAGGAGGTGGCCGCTACGGCTGGCGCTGCCATTGGCCGTTCACCTCGCGCACAGCCGCGGGCAAGTCACCGGGCAGGCCCAGCGACAGCCAGCGGCCGCCGTCGTGGTTGAGGGTAATGCTGCCGCTGCGCACGCGCGCCGGGTCGATCTGCGCGCGCTTGGCCCAGTCGCGGATGCGTGCGTCGTCCTGGCGGCTGCCCACCATATACAGGTCGAACTCGGCACCCGAGGATTGCAGCCGCTGCACGAGCTGCCCACAGGCCGCGCAGCCGTCCTTGACGAACACCGCCATGCGACCGCTGCCGCGCGCGGTGCCGGTGCCCGGCCCGTCGTCGGGCAGGTTCACGCGCTGCATGCCGGGGTTCAGGCGCTGCCAGGCTTCGTCGTAGGCACGTTGGTAGGCGAGCAGCTTCTCGACGCGGCGAGCCTCGACTTGCACCTGCAGCTCTGCATAGCGCCGCCGTTCTTCGTCGGTGCGTGCCTCGATGCCTAGGGCAGACAGCGGGTCCAGGTTTGGCGAGTAGATGCCCAGCGGCCCATCCATCAGCTCGCGGTAACGCGCCCATTCCTGGGGTTGGAGCCCCCAGTTGCTTGCTACTCGGTCGTCCAGGACGCGGGCGGCCAGCGGGCGCTCCTGGCTCTGCGCATTGCGGGCTGGAGCTGTGGCTGGCTGTTGCGCCCACGCGGGCCACTGGACTGAAGCCAGTAGGAGTGCGGAAAGGATGATCGACGGCTTCATGTCGTGTGCTCCGATCAGGGAATCGCCACGCGACGGATCTGTTCGCCGGCTTGGAACACCGCAGCGCTGCCATCGATTGCCTGCAAGCGCCATGGACCGACCGCATCACCGGGCAACAGCACCTGAAGCTGGTCGGGCGTGAAGTCCCCGCTGCTCGGCGCGACGGACACACTGAGCTGGCCGGCGCGCAGTTCGGCGCCGACGATGCGGAACGGCAGTGGCGGCGGTTCAGGCTTGGCGGCGGGCTTGCTCGATGTGCGCGGCTGGGCGGGTGTTGCTGCACGCGCGGCGGTCTGACGCGTCTTGATCTGCTCGATCTCCGCGCGCAGCGCCTGAAGGTCGTCGGCTGCTGCGTAGCTGCTCAATGTCTTCTCAACTTGGGAAGCGCGTGCTTCCAGGATTTGGCGGGTGTCTTTGAGGTCCGCCGCCGTTGCGACCTGCGGACGCTGCTGGATGGTTCCGATGGTCTCGGCCAAGGCCACCGCCTGCGCTTCGAGGCGTTGCAAACGGGAGTCGAGCCGTTCCTCGTCGGCCTGGTCGCTCATCGCCTGGTAGCCGAGGGCCACGATGACGCTGAGACCGAGCAGCCAGAGCCAGAGCAGGCTTTGCGCCACCACGGCGGCAGCCGGGCGCCGCGAGGATTGGGGAGTGTTCATGGCTGGCCGCCTGGAATGGAGGGCATCAGTGGGAAGGTCTGCACCGCATCGGCGGCGGCCGGTTCAGGCATGGATTCGACGGCCATGCTGTCGCCGGGCCGCTCGAAGCAAATTTGTCGTGCGCGGTCATCCGCGTGCAGTTCCCAGGCCGGACCAGCTAGGGTGATCAGCGCGTCGCGCAAGGTCATGGGACCGAGATGCAGGTGCGCCGCCGGCAGCGGCAGCGCATACAACTCGATCACGGCATGTGCCGTTTGACACAGGCTGTAGCCGCTGCGCTTGAGCACGTGCCGCAGCCCATCGCCGACCGTGACGCGGGCATCCGCCGGCATCGAAACATCGATGGTCTGCAACAGCAGGTCGCGCTGCGCCGCCGTGGGGGCCAGCTCGACCAACGTGTAGCGCCCATAGCGCACAACGGGGATGTACTCGGGCGCTTCGGGTTCGGGCGCGGTCGAGACTTCCTCGAAGGCATCGGGTGCGTGCGGCGCAGTCGTTGTCGCGCAGCCGCCAGCCAGTACCGACCAAAGCAGGCCGAGAAATCCCGTCAGCAGGCGGCGTTCGGGATGGTGAAACCAGGGTGGAGAGGGGCACATAGCTCGGCGTCCTGAAACATCGAGCCCTCACCATCGCCGCTGGGGTCGTGCGCGGCAGCAAACAATGCGAATCACGCCCCGTCCGATTTTCCGACAGCCTCCCTCCAAAGAAAAAGGCCCCCGAAGGGGCCAATGAGAGCGCAGGTCGGACCCTGCCGAATCAACCCCGAGCCAGCTTCAGGCCAGGATCGACCTGTGCCAGTTGGGCATGCGCCCAGCAGCGCACGAGTTGGCCGTTCTCGCCGAGCGGCCGGTCCGCCATCGCCACCGAGTACTCGTCGGTATCGCTGGTGTCGTAGCAGACGACTTTGATCTCGCCGGTGTCGCAGCGGATGGAGTGGATCTGGCCGTCGGTCATATCGACCACGACGACCTGCGGGACAAGACCCAGTTCGCGGGCGGCCGACAGGATGGGGCCATATTCGGCAGCGTCGAAGCAGACGAACGGCCCTTCGTACCGGGCTTCTTCGGCCAGATCCTTGGCTTTGTGGTAGTGGGCACCCTGGTCGTATTCCTCCTGGGTGGTTCTGACCTTGAAGACCGGCATGTTGGGGGTGCCGGAAGCATCGACGCAGGCGACAGCGACTTGCATCTCGATCTCGCCGCCTTCAGCAGGCTCGGTCGGAGGGATGACAGCCTGACTCTCGGGTTCTTCGTCGGCCATACCCATGCGCTCGCGCATCTCGTCGGCGAATGCCTCGGGAGCCATCAGGCCGTAGCGCGCCAGGCGCACGGGGATGTCTTCAGCGTTCAGATTGCCGTCTTCGATGCGCTGCCGCATGAAGGAGGCGATCTCGGTTACCAGGGTGTCACTCTCAGCTTCCGAGGGCTGCTCGGACACATCGATCGACCACTTATCCACTTCCGCGGCGGTCTCGCCGGTCAGCAGACCCTCATCGATGGCGTATTCGCACATGCTGCGCAGCCGTGCCAGCATTTCCGATTCGGCCTCGCCGTTGAGCAGGTAAGTCACGTCCAGCGTGAGGCGAGCACTGACGACTTTGGTCGTTGCTTGGGTATTGGTGTTCATGGAAATCTCCTTGGGATCGAAAAAGCGCAGCCACGCCCACGGAGACCGTGGACGTGGCTGCAAGGTGGGAACAGCGGAAAGCCGGCGGCGTTAGGCCAGCGTTGGCGTGGGGATCAGGCGGCGACCAGTTGCCGGGCCAGTGCGACCTCGACCGAATCACCATCCTGGTTCAGGACGTCCAACCCTGATTCGGGCACGTCGCCCGAGGTGGACTGCGAGACCATGATCTTCTTGGCCATCAGTTCGAGGCAGGTCATCTGCGAGGAGCCGGCGTAGCCAAGGTAGATCACGCGCACGGGTTGCTTCTGCCCGATGCGCCAGGAGCGGCGTGCCGCCTGCTGCAGCGAGTACACGTTGTAGCCCGACTGCATGAACACGATCGTCGGAAACTCCAACAGGTCCAGTCCCGTTTTAACCAGCTCGGGGTTGGTGATGAGCACATCGATGCCACGGTCCAGTTGTTCGGCGATCCAGTCCTCGCGGCGGCTGGCATCCACGCTTGCGCGCAGCACCGCCACCTTGAAGCCTTCCTGCTCCAGCAGCACCTTCAACCGGCTGGTCGTGTCGCGCGTGCCGGTATAGACCGTGTAGGCCAGCACCTTGCGGCCCTGCGCCTTCTCCTCTTTGCAGATGTCGATCAGCTCACGCTCCTTGGGGCTGATCTCGAACTCGTTGAACTGAGCCGGGACGAACGCCAAGGTGTTGCGCGTGCGCGGATGCACCACGGTCTCCGACCGGAAGCAGCAATCTGGCCAGGCCAGTAGCACGTTGAGCACCACACCCAGCAAGGTCGTATCGCGTCGTGCAAGAGCCTGTTTCAGCTCCGCGGTCAGCCGACCCGCCAGATCGCGGTAGGCCGCGGCTTGCGCCGTGTCCATCGCGACTTCGCGGAACTCCTCGTCATACGGCGGCAGGATGTTGCCGCCGATGTCCTTGAGCTTGAGGAAGATCGTGAACGGCAGGATGCAGCGCAAGACGCCCTTGGGGCCGAAGCCCGGGGCCTTGACCGTGCGCACCGATACCTTGGTGCCCTTGGCCGTCTTGTGCGCCGTGCCGGTGCTCTCGGAGTAGATGTCCTTCAAGACCCCGTGATCGCGCATGAACGCCATCGCGGCCGAGGTCATGCTGCCGCTCGTGGTCGGGCGGTAGCCGTCTTCGATCATCCGCCCCGGAAGGGCTCGGAACAGCAGGTAGAACAGGTCGTCCCCGTAGCCGCCCATCAGCGTGCCAGTCAGCAGCAAGGTCTTGCGAGCCTTCGCTGCCAGCACGCCCATGGCCTGGCCTTGGGCACTGCCGCCGTTCTTGTACTCGTGCGCCTCATCGGCGATGAGCAGGTCGAACGTGCCTTGCGGCAGGTAGCGTTTGATGAACTCGGACGGCTGGTAGCCGCCTTCGCCAAAGCCGAACTCCATGTTGGCCATCGCACGTTCCATGCGGGTGGCCTGACGGTCGGAAAACACCAGCTCGCCGTTGCCGTCCATGAGGTTGATGAACTCATGGATGTTGTCGCCGAGCATCGAGGCCAGGAAGCCGTCTCCGAACTTCTGCATCAGCTTCTGCGCGGTGACTGCCCCGATGGTCGGGATGCGCTTCAAGGCTTTCAGCACGGCCGAGGACTGGTCGCTGCCGGACAGGCTGCGTGGGCGGATCAGCGTCCACAGGGGCGCTGCGCAATGGCTGCACTTCCTGCGGTACTCCTCGGCTTCGAGCGCGACCGGGTTGACCGGCTCGCCGTCGAGGTCGGTGATGACCGTGCCGCAGTCCGGGCAGGCCGCCACGTCGCCGTGGCGGGTGCGCCGCTGGGTGAAGACAGGCTTCCAGTGGAACCCCATCCGCATCCTGACGCGCCCCAGGACAAAGAACTCCTGGCCGGTCGGCTGCACACCCAACTGCTCGCGCAGCTTGATGAGCTTGACCAAGGTATCGGGGCCGTTGAGCACCCAGACCTTCGCGCCCGCTACTGTCTCCTGGATCTCGCGCCGCCACTTGTAAACAAGGTGCGGGGGCGAGAGAACCAAGGTCCGGCGGTAGCCTTCGGCGTTGAGCACAGCGGCCGTGGCGATGCCGACGGTCGTCTTGCCGCAGCCCATCTCGCCATTGACGATCGCGGCGCGCTCGCCACGGTCAATCAGCAGCTCCGCGGCGGCGTGGACGACTTCGGCCTGGGCCTGGAACAGCTTGCGCTTGAGGCTGGCGACGATGAGCTGGCGATGTGCTTGCGGTTGGCCGGTATAGACCGGCGGGTTGGCGCTGTTGAGGGCGTCGAGCAGTTCGTCGCCGAACTCGCCGACGAAATCCTGAAGGCTCAGGGTCAGAGGGGAAGATTCCGCGTCGAGCAGTTCGCCCTGTACGGGCGCGGCTTCAGCGGCATTGGTTTCGAGATCGAGGGACATGGTGATGCTCCAAAGAAAAAGGGGCATGCACCACCCCCAGCGGGGCAGTGGCATGCCCCGTGGTGGGAAGTAAATCGACGCGTGGCCGACGGTGGTTGAAGGTGCTGGCCTGGGTGGCCAGCGGCTGAACCGTGCTCAGTCCTCGGACGGCAGAACGATGACGGTGGCGTGGCGCTCCGCGTCGGTAACGATGCGAATGGCCAGCCCCGGATGGATCACGTAGTGCGATGCCAGCGATGCGCCTGATTGAAGCGCGGTGCTGTTGGCCTGCCATTGCTGGACGTTGACGTCGCCCCAGTCGCCACGGGTGTGGCGCCTGAAGTACGGGATCGGGTCGAGGCGACCCGAGCGGACCAGGCGGTCAATGCCTTTGCTGAAGATAAGCGCCCCGATGGGGAACGCCAGGTTCTGACAGTAGGTTTCGATGCGATGTGATGCCATGGGCTCCTCCTTGATGAGTCATTGAGCCACGACACCCCTGCCGGAGTGAAGTGGCTCCGTCAGGAGAATGAGGATGACGATGTGGGGACGTCAGATCAGGTCCCGCTCTTCGGGAAGCTGGATCACCGTGGTCTGGTGGTCCTCGCTGGTCTTGACGATTAGCGCCAGGTCCGGCGTGATCCTGAACTGCGAGATCATCAGGTTGTCCTGTTGGATCGCCACGTCGTTGGCTTGGCGTGTGGCCTCATCGATCTCGCCCCAGTCCCCGCGCACATGGCGCTGGACATAGGCTAAGGGGTCGATCAGGCCTCTTCGGGCCAGCCAATGCACCTTCTCGCTCAACTTCAACGTACTCGGTGCGAACAACGGTTGCTTGTGCGGCGCTGGCCGCTTGAACGGATTCGGGAACATGGTGTTTCTCCTTCGATGTGGTACAGCAGGACGGCAGCGCGTCCGGTGGATCAGCGGATGGTCAACACCTCGCCCCGTGTCGCGGAGCCAGGCGTCATGTCCCACGCGCGGATGACGGGCACAAACTTGTCGGTGAGGATGCGGGTCTCGGCGATGGAGCCGTCTTCGCGTTCGGTGAATTCCCGCTGGAGCGTTTTGTCCTTGTGGGTGTCACCTTTGACGACGAGCACGCGCCCCGTCTGGGAGCGCACAACGCCGGAGATCGCGCCCGCTGCCAAGGCCAGGGCGAGATGCCAGTGGGACAAGGCTCGCGCCGGTGGACGCAGCGACTGCTGCGCGGCCCCCAGGTGCGTGTCCAGCGACGGCCAGAGGCCTTGCAGCCGACCGACCTCATCGGCGAACTGCTCCGGCTCCATCGTCACGCGGAAGAAATGCTCCGGCTCGACCGGACTGGCGGGGACGATGTACGGCAGGAACGGCCATTCGCTCGGCAGTTCCTCGGCTTCGACTTCGCCAAGCCCAACCTGCAGCAGCAGGTTGCGCACGGCCTTGACGCCATCGGGGGCCTGCTCGCGCTGGCGCACCCTTCGGCCAAAGATCACCACCTGCTTGAACTGCGTTTCCACCGCTCGGTAGATCCGCAGATCGGTGTAGTGGCGTGTCAGCCAACCAACCAGCTCCGCGTCGAGCACGTAGCCGGGGACGATGAAGACCAGCATGCCGCCGTACTGCAGCAGCGACAGCGAACGCTGATAGAACAGCTTTTCGAGGCGGGCACGTCCCTGACCTTGATAGCCGATGTTGCCGTTGACGTCCTTGGACAGGTCGCCATACGGCGGGTTGAGCCAGAGCAACCCGAAGGACTGTTTGGAGACCATCGTGTCCATCAGGTCCGCGTGCAGGCAGTGATCGACCAAGCCTCGGGCATGGCGTGCCCGCTCCGCGTCGAACTCGACCGCGAATGCCTTGGCCTGGTCACGCCCGAGGGCATAGGCGGCTTCGGCGATCGCCACGCCTTCGCCGGCGCAGGGATCAAGGATGCACATCGGCCCGTCGCTGGGCATCAGTGCGTTGAGGGCTCTTTCGAGCGTGGGTTCGTCGGTCGGGTAGTACCCGTTCTTGGCGAAATTGCGGGCGAGCCGCGGGAACATGAGGGCCATGGAAGTCTCCTGGTTGGCGGGGATGAAAGACGGAAGCACGCCGAGACGTGCCTCCGAGGGGGTCAAGCCGCTACCGCTTCCGGCGTCCAAATCTTGGTCGGATAGGGATAGGCGGTGAGCGCGTCACTGCGGATCAGGGAGCCCAGCGCCAGGGTCAGCGCCGGCACGTCGATGGCGAGCCGATGGCCTTCCAGCGGCCCGAGGGCGAACGGAAGGCGGGCCAGCATCTCGCGGCTTTGCAGCAGTTCCAGCACGGTCTCGCGCCAGTGGTCGAGTAGCGGCAACGGGCAGGTGTCCCGCACCAGCATCCACAGGCGGTCAAGCCGGTGGGCGCTGTCGCGCGGCAGCAGTGCCAATGCGCTGGCGTTGGCCTTGTCGGGCTTGACGCAGCGCCGGTCGAACAGCCACACGTTGGACAGCGAACCGAACAGCGTTCGCCGGTAGGCGCGGGTCATGCGCTTTTCCAGGCGATCGACGTTGCCGATGAACACCGGGACGCTGCCGCCCTGGTCGGTGATGACGTGGAACTGGTCCAGTCCCTGCTCGTCGCGCCCGAGGGTCAGGCGAGCGAGGAATTGCTGGACGGCGGTGTCGCGTGCCCAGATGGACAGGAAGATCAGGTTGCCCTGGTCATCGCCAACGCAGGCGTCGGCCATCACGTCCGGGCATTCGTCGATGCGGTACAGCGTGGAAGAAGTGTTTGCGGGCATGGTGGTGTCCTCGGATGAGCGGGAACAGCACCGCCCGTCGGGGCAGGTACTGCCCCGGGGGGGGTGGAAGAAAACCGCTCAGTCCGGCTCGAACTGCCGGGTGTGCGGGTTGAAGTGAAGCGCCTCGTCCACCGCGGTGATCGGCGTGAAGCCGTCCAGGTAGATGTTGTTGAGGTACTGGTCGCGATAGGTCAGCGCCTGCCGTGCCTGCTCCTCGGTGAGGCCGTTGTCGATGAAGTACGCCAGCATTTCCTCGTCGGAGGAAACTTCGTCGTTGGACAAACTGCCTTCAACGAGCTTTAACAGCGAGGCGGGGAGCGCAGCCAGGATCGGGTCCATGTTGGTTCCTCCTGGCTCAGGCCAATAGTGCCGCGGCGGGTGCCGTGGCAACCGTGGGTGTACGACGCCGCGCGTGGTAGGCGCGAACGCCTGCACGCCAGTCGGCGGACTGCTCCGGTGCGAGGTCCAGATAGGACAGCGGGCACGAGTAGTAGTACGGGTGCATGGACTCGTCCAGCGGCTTGTAGCCCCACTGGTTGCCGCTGCGCTCCAGAAGATCGCAGCGGATGTAGCGCAGGGACTGGCCCGGCGCGAGATCACGATGCACGCCTTCGGCCCTGGCCGTCACTTCCGCGACGGACCAGAGGACGTTGCCGCGCAGCGTGTGGGCGATGACCTTCACGCTGGCGCGCTCGGTCTCCTGCGGTGCGATCAGTTCGGCGATCAGTTCAGACCGCGATTGGGGAGAGAAATACCAGCCCATGAGAGGCCTCCTGAAGAAGTAGAGCCAGAGGCCTCCCCGTGGGGAAGAACCCCCAGCGGGTGATGGAATGCCGCGTGTGCGGCGATGGAATGCAGTGCGGGCTAGGAACCGCAACCGGCCGGGCAGCAACCCAGCGTGATCCCATGCGAACAGCAGCCGTTTTCAGCGAGCCAGTCCTGGGTTTCCTGCCGTTCGGCAGGTGTTGCGTAGTCCCATTCCTGGGTCGCGATTTCCAGCGCATGAACGCGCTGGCTTTCCGGCAATCGACTGGCTTGCGCGTCGATCTCCGAGCTGAAAAGCGTGACCCAGTGATCCCAGGACAGGCCGCAACCACGTTGGGCATGCTCGGCGGCCGTCTTGCAAACGGCGCGCCACGCGGTTTCGTCCAGCGCGGAACGGGGTGTATCGCAAGTGATGGTGGACATGATGGAGACCTCCAGAAGAAAGCCGAGGCCACCCCCGCATGGGGAAGGAACCCCAGCGGGTGGATGAAGAACACCGCGGATGCGGTGTCTGCAATCACGCAGGTTGCAGTTCGGCCTGGCGGCTCCACTCCTGCGTCTTGAAGTCCAGCGCGTAGCCCAGTTCGCCCAGGCGGGCGATCTGGGCGCGCAGGGCGCGGCGGTCGATGGTCGAATCCAGCTTCACAGACTCGCCCAGCGGCCACAACAGGCCGAACAGCGCGGCGTCGCCATCCTCGGTGCTGCCGGGGGCAGCAGCCGCAGCAGGCGGCGCGTCCACGCCGAAGGGCGTGGTATCGACCAGCGGGTCCGCGGACGTCTGCACGGGTGCAGGTTTGGCGGACCTGGATGCCTTGGCGGGTTTGGCCGGCGTTGTCGCAGGCTGTGTCCCTTGATCTTCATCGAGCGGATCGACTTCCTGCGGGGCGAAGCTATGTGCTTCGGCCTTGCTCAGCTTGTCGATGCCGAAAAGTGTCATACCGTCCAGGTTGGCGCGCATCTCGAAACGCATGCTGCCGTCGCTGATCGGATAGCCTTTGAGGAAGATGTAGCGAAGGACGAACTCCCCTTGATACTTGCCCTCGGGGTATTGCTCCAACTCCGCGTCTTTAATCGTGAATTTTCCGAGTTGGCATTCGAGCTTGCCAACATTGAACTTTCCGTTGCGGCCATGAATGGTGCGCAGCGCGAGCTGGCCCGGGACGATGATGGGAGTGGCCGATTTCTCGGGTGCCGATGTGACTGCCATGATGCTTCTCCTTGAGGAATAGGAAAAAGGCAAGGCCCCGTGAGGGGCCATGCCGGATCAGAACGAAGCAGCCAATGCCGGCTCCTGCTCTTCGACTTCACCTGCGGGCTCGCGCTCGGCGGGCTCGATAGGCTGGTCGGCAGCGGTGTCGGCGGCGTCCTCGGCTTCGGGCGCGGGTGCGTCCTCGGCCTGCGACGCCTCGGCTTGCGCCTGGCTCGTCGGATAGACCTGGGTGCCGTCGATCTTGATCAGACCGATGTGGATCAGCGTCGATTCCAGGCTCGCTCCCGGCTCCCCGGCGCGCTCACCCTTGGTGCGGATGTACGGATCGATCTTCATGTCGTTCAACTTGAAGGCGATCAGCACCTTGCGGTCCCCTTCGATGGCCTGCACGCACCGGCGAACCAGGTGCTCGGCTTCAGGGGTGGCGACGATGGTGTCGAAGTACCGATAGTCCGGTTCACCGACAGGCCCGGCCAGAGCCGCGACGCAGCACGACAGGAACGGATCGCCATCCTTGGGGGTGACGTCCTTCGGACGGCTGAGGTAGCCGATGCCGCGGGTGATCAGCTCGTGCTGCTTGATGGAAGCCAGTTCGGCCCGGTCAAGCGGCTCGGCCTTGAGCAGTCGCGCCTTGAGGGACGCGGCGGCTTCACCCTTGCGCTCGCCCTTGTCGCGGATGTACGCATCGCCCCACAGGTCGCCGAGGCGGAAGCGCACCAGCGGGCGCTGCTTGGGATCGTCAACGCCGATGTAGCGCTGGACGAGGTTCTTGGCCTCGGCACCCGAGACCTTGACGTCGAAGTAGCGGTAGCTGGGGTCCCTGGCGGGGCCGACCAGCGCGGCAACGGTGCATGCCAGGAAAGGCTGCGCACGGCGGCCGCCCCGGACAGGCACTTCACGGACACGCTGGATGTAGCCGATGCCCGAGGTGTGGAGGTCGAAATACGATTTCTCGTTGGACGTGGTGTTCATGGTGAATCTCCATAGGGAAGAAGCGGAGACACACCAGCCCCACGCATGCGGGGAAAGGTGCGTAACCCCGCGGTGGGTCGATAAGGCGAAAGCATCCGCCACCAGAGACTGGTGGCCGCTCGCGGATGGATGCGGTGCGAGCTGGCTCGGTCACGCAGTGGGAACTGCGACGCAACCTTGAAGACCGATGGTTGCTTGGCATGTCGCTGACAACGTCAGCAGGCATGGGGTCAGCATGGCCGGGCCTCGCGCGCGCGACAGCAATCAATCGGCATCCGGGCGCTTCCCATTTTTTCCAGGCTGCCCAGTTCCGCCCAAAAGAAAGCCCCCGAAATGGGGGCTTCAAGGGGTATGCGGACATTTTTGGACTACGCCGATTCCACCGCCGCCAGCGACAGATACGTAGCGGTGGCGGACAGCTCCAGATCATCTGAGCTTTGCAGAATGCGAGTGAAAACGCTGTCTTTCGGGTCGAAGAACTCGCCGAAGTCGTCGCCGCCAAGCTCGGCGCGTGCCAGTTCCCACCAGTCATCGAACGGGTCGGTATCCGGGTTGCAGCCGACGGCATAGGCCAGCAGCTTCACGCGGCCATCGGGGCGGCGCTCTCCGCGCTCGGCGAGGAAGTACACGCCCTGGTCCTTGGCCAGGGCGACGCGGCATTGGTTGGCGATGGCTTCGGCAAGCACGGGGCGCAGGTCGGAGCCTCTGAATCGCAGTGACATGGTTGAAATCTCCTGTATGGATGAAGAAAAAAGCCCTCCACCGAAACGGATGGAAGGCTTGTGGGGCAGTCGCCGGTAGGCTGTGGACTGATCAGTCGTGCCGCTAGGCTTCCTGTCTGGCACGTCAGGCTGGAACCGCCTGACGTTGCCGAAAGGCTTTGGCGTCGATCACGCTCACGTCGATCAGGCGCCAGCGCCCGTCGTCGATGAGCCGCTCCAGCACTTCACCGAGCATGTCGAAATACACCTCGTCGTGCCTATCGACCAACTCACCGTCGCGGTGCAGCTCCACCACGTAGGTGTCGCCGCCACGGTCGTAGAGGATCGTCACCTGACCCTCGAACTTGGTGGTTGAGACCGTGAAGCTGATCGCCGGCGGGGTCTCGATGATCCTGGAGGGCTTGGGATCGACCCAGGCGAAGTCGCGGGCACCTGCATCGACCAGCATGTGGGTGATGCACCGGAACCCGTCGGGCGCGGGCATCTCCTCCAACTGCTCGATGAGTTGGCCCAGCTCCATGCACTGCGGCTCGGGAATGGGCAGCTTGGCGGGTGCTTTGCCAAGGATATGCCTCGTGATGGTGTAAGGCGTGCCATCCGAAGTCTTCTCGGTGACGACTTCCGGGGTGTCCGCGCGAAGCCCGTCGAAACGTCGCCGGGCGTAGGGTTGGACATGGACCTTGGCGCCCTCGCTGGGAACGGTGGTCACCAGGTTGGGATCGAGCACGGCGAACTCGGAAGGCTTGAGCTTGACGACGATGGCATCGTCGGTCGCGGAGACTACCTTGCCGTTGAAGGGCTGAGGGTCAATGGCGAAGCCCAACGTCGAGGACTGCGGCTGATCATCGAATACGCGGTATTTGAACGAACGCACGTTGCGAGGGACATGGCCCGCGACAAGCGAAGGCATCATGGATTTGATGAGGGAACGGTCCATGGGAATCTCCTTGAGGAAGAACAAGGGATTCCCCGCCCGCAAGGGAGAGGTCCCTTGTGGGTGGCGTGAACGGACGGGGTACGTCCATAGGAAGAAACGACCAGCACGGTTTCCCGCACTTGCAGCCTTGAAGGTCTCGGCTGCCAGGGCATGTGTCGGCAACGCCGACGAACATGGAGCAAGGATGGCTCTGGAATGGGCGGCCTGCCTGCAAGAAATCGCACAGCGTCGCACCCGCTTTCCTGCGCTGCGGACAAGAAAAAGCCCCTCGAAAAGGGGCTTGGTTGGGTCAGGCTTCGTACACGAAGTAGTGCTCGCGCTGACGTGGGAAGAAGACATGCTTCCATGTATCGCCGCTGGTGTTGCCACCGTCGAAGACGACCATTTCGTAGTCGTCAATGTCGGTGTCCACCAGGTCGGCGCTGGCGATATGGCGCATGTGCAGCGTGCCGCTCATGCGCTCGAATACCAGGATCTGGCCGATGGCGTCGTCCTGGCCCATGGCATTGACGCAGGCGCCGAGCTGGTGCTCGAAGTCTGGCGTGCGCGAGATGAGGTCGGGGAACATGAGGTTGCTCCTATGAAAATGGACCAGCCCGGCTCCGGGAGGGAGACGGGCCGGTATGGGGGAGAACAAAGAGGAAGGATGTTGCGTCGAGCGGCTGCTAGGATTCGGCCAACGGCAGGCCCAACAGCACGGGTGCGTCGGCGTCGAGAATCAGGATGCGCACGTCGGCCTGGCCAGCCAGTTCAATGACGTTCGCCAGGTCATCCGGCATACCCTTGCTTCGGTGCTCCTGGCGAAGCTGCTCCGCACTGATGCCCTCGGCGTGGTCCAGGTTCTTGTCCGTCCAGGGAGTGGAGATCAGCTTGATGCCGATCGCCGGGCTGTACGGAACCCGGAACGCGATGAACAGGAATGCCTCCGGCGTAGCGAGGTCTGCCAGGTTGGCGAGGTATTGGCCGGTTTCTTGGCTGATGTGTGCGCTGCTGATTTCCCAGCACCGGCTGTAGTAGCCGGTCTCGAAACTCAGGCGCTGTACGACTTCCCGCGCTGCCTCTGCCGAATAGGCGTCGCCGACGTGGATGGGGCGACCGTCGAAGTCGTCGCCATGGATGGCATAGACCACGGCACCGATTACACCTTCGCCGCTGACACCTTCTGCGGTATCGCATTCGGCCAGCACCTCGGCACTCACGGGTTCGGGACCATTCCTGACCACGGCGAAATCGCTGGTGACGATGCACGAGGATGAAATCAGTTCCTCGTCGGAAAAGTGCTTTTGACTCGCGTGGATGATTCGCCAGACATGCGGGCTTCCGTCGTCGTAGCCGATGCACAGCGTGCGGACGATTTTCAGATTCCAGTAGCCGCGGAGAAAGGGATTGGGTTTCTGGGACATGGGAACTCTCCAGATTTGAATATTGGGGCCAATCTCCGCCACCGGGAATTGGACCCGGTTGGTTGAAAGTGGAAAATGCGTCAGTCGGCGCTGATCGTTGGCGTCTGAACCAGCCGTTCGGCGATGCGATGGCGCACATTTAGGCGAAATTGCTCATCGGTGATGCCGGCAAGCAGGTTGGCGGCCTCCAGCGCGATCAACGCTGAGGCCTCTTCGATGTCGGCGGCCAGGATGGTGTTGCGCAGTTGATCGCCGAGTTGAAGCGCCTGCGAGGACGTTCTGAAGACCTGGACCTCACGGCTCAGGTAGCAGCCGTTGCCGCCGAACTCGAATAGCCTTGGCTTGCTGCAATACCAGCAGCCCTCAAACTGGATGGCGGTCAGGTTATGGCCGTCATCGAAGCGGGTAGCGATCAGAAGCAGGGCTTCCAGGTCGGCGCCGTCCTCGAATTGGTGGTGCTCGATCAGGTTCTCCAGCTCCCCGTCCTGGTCAGCACCGAAGTGCGCGGCCAGCCGTTCAAGCAGAGGCGGAATCGACAACTCTTCGTCGTCGGGCATGGGGATGCCGAGTTGTGTGGCCAGGTTTTCCAGACCGTCCAGCACATCTGTCCAGCGTGGATCATTGGTTTCGGCGATCTGGGCGATGTAGGCCTGCCCATTGCCGGGATGGTTTTCGTCGAGCGCGAAAGCACCGAACAGTGCCTTGATGACGGGAGTAACGCGGTTGAGCACGAGAACGCCCGTGCCTTCGTAGTAGTTGTTTGCCATGCTGGCTCCTTTCGAGAAGAGCGGAGCCAGCCCATGCGGACGATGGCGTCCGCAGGGAATAGCCCAAGGCCGTTGGCGTCGGGCGATGGGGAAGAAAAATTGAGGGACATGGCCTTATGGGCGCATGTCCCTCACGGGGGGATCGAGAGGACAGTGGCGTGCCGGAGACCGGCTCACCAACCGCTGTAGTTCACCAGCAGGTCGGCGATGACCTTGCGGCGTTCCAGATCGAGACCGTCGAAGTCCGACAGCCCGTGGAAGCGGCAGCGCTTGAGCATGGCACCGCCCTCGCGCGCGTTGTAGAAGCTGACCATGGCGGACAGGAACATGCGTTCGCCGCTGCTCAGGACGCCGAGGGCATCGTTGAGCCGCAGCATGTCGGGACGCAAATCCCACTTGGTCTTGGCCTGGTTCAGGCCTTCACGGGTGCCGTCGCCGAACCACTCGGGACCAGCAATCTCGACACCGCGCTTCCAGGCCTCGAAGAAGGCTTGGGGCGCGGCAGCGAAATGCTGCTCTTCCCGCATGATCTGATCGACGACTTCCCGCGGCAGTAGCTGGTTCATGACGTGATTTCTCCAGTTGGATCAGGGAATGGCGAGCTGGGACCAGCCGCCTCTTTCGAGGGCGCGTTGAGCCGCGGCATAGCTGCGGAAGTACTCGCGGGATTCCCGCGAAACGGGACCTTCGGTATCGCGCGTGCCGATGTAGTGGCCGGCGGCGCTTTGCAAGACTTCGAGCGGCAGGAACTTGCCGCAGTAGGTCAGGGCCAACTGGCCGAAAGAGGCTTGCTGGGACATGGACGGGCTCCTTGGAAAAGCGGGGCCTTGTCCCTCACGGGATGGCAGCTCCCGCACGCGGTTGATAAAAAGCATCAGCGTCACGGGGACGCTCATCCGCAGAATTGATGCGATGCGGACTGGTGGGTGACGCGGGAGAGACCCGCGGCAGCCTGGAACCCTGGCTGCTGGCATGTGCTGACGAATCAGCGAACATGCAGGCAGCTTCGTGCGAGGGCTGCGCCGCGTCAGTTGGAAAACGGCATTCGGCCCAGCCCCGATTGATGAGCACAGGAAAAGAAAAGCCCCGCATCGAGTACGGGGCTGTCAGGAGGGTGCGGTGGCGCTGGGTCAATCGGGCTTGTCGCCCAGGACATGCTGCTTCCACAGGTCGAATGCCCGCTCGGGCGGAAGCTCGGCGAGGATGACGATGGGCTGGGCCTGCCTGGTGCGCAGCGAAGCGAAGTACGCCTTGCGGTCGGCGATAGCCTTGAGCTTGATGCCTTTGATGAACAGCAGTTTGCCGTCCTTGATGAACAGCACCTTGTTGCCGATGTCGCGGTTGAAGGCGGCTCGCACCTTGCGCTCCGCGTGCATGGCATCGGCCAGTTCATCGACCAGGAAGTCGAGCGTCATGTCGATGTAATGAGGGTCTTCACCCTCCTGGCCTAGATCGAGCGGCGCAGGCGGCAAGCCCTTGGCAAAGGCTTCGGCCTGAGCCAGCAGCGTCGTCTTGCCGTTGAGCGCGCGGAGGAATGTCGAGCCGCCATGCCCGTCGTTGCGGGCCTCGGCGATGGGAGTGCCGTCGAACACGATGGTCGCGGTGAAGCACAGCGTTTCCTCGCTGGCGAAGTCGGCGACCTTGAGGTTCTTCAGCGTGATGCGGTCTTGCTTGGTGATGGTGTCCATGGGAAGTCCTGAAATCGACCGGGTGGCGACATGCCCCTGACGGGACGTGGCGACCATCCCGTGGGTTGGAGAAAGGAGGCATCGATGCCCCGGTGGGCAGCGTTCGCCGGTGAGATGCCGAAGCGAACTGGTGGGTGGCGTGGGCGGAACCCACGGCAGCCTTGACACCCTGGCTGCGGGCTGCTGCCGATACATCGGCAATGCAGGGGGAGAATGGCGCGGCCGGCAGGCTGCGTCGTCGATCAATCCGAAGCGGTCGAGTCCGTCTTGTGCAGGCACTGCACCAGCCGGTTGCCCAGCCAAGCCATGCACGGGACGGCCATGGAGTTGCCAATCGCCTTGTAGCGCGGAGCGTCTGCGGCAGGCTTGCCGCGATACGGGATCAGCGTGTAGTCGTCGGGCATGCCCTGCAGCCGCTCGCACTCCATGGGCATCAGCCGCCGCACCCGCCATTGCGACCAGTCCGCTGCACCGGATTCATTCCAGTCGTAGCGGAAATGTGCCTCGAAGTCGGGGGCCAGGACATGGGGCTTGTCTGCGCCGCCGCCGCTGGTACGCAACGCCGCCGCAACGCTTCCGCCCAGTTCGGCAGCAAGACCCTGCGTCCGTCCCCGCAGGGCAACGCAGGCCACCATCGGCACACCGTAGCCCGGCTTGCCGTTGGACAGGACGGTGCAAGACACCTGTCCATGGCCCGACTCGAAGCGCACTTCGCCGCGGTTGTTCTGCGCGAAGGCGATGGCGGGCACGACGCCTGCGTTCGCATGGCTGTTGCGATGCCCGCCGGCACGCAGCGTCGGCGTCAGGTCGATCGTGGCGTCCGCGCCGCTGCCCTGGGCGGTGAAGGCGATGATCGGCACGCCCTTTCCCGTACCGTCCTCGCTGCTGCCCTTGCCGTTGTTGGCGGTGTCGAGGGTGTGGGCGATGCTGCCGGCGATGGACTGCACCATGAACGTCTCGGTGCGGATGTCGTGCTTGGGACCCGCGGCCATCAGGCATGCCGCAACATCGACGGGGCCAATGCCGCCGCTGAATCCGAACGTCGTCGTGACCTTGCCGTAGGGCTGGTTCAGTCCAGCGAATCCTGCGTATCCGCCTGCTGCTGCAGCACCCGGTCCAGCAGCGCGGGCAGCTTCTTGCCACGGCGCGCGGCCCGCAGAAGAATCCCCGCGCAGGCCTGTGCGCTCAAAAAGTACTTCGGAGGGATCGAGGTCATCACCACCACATGCCACAAGAAACACGCGCTTGCGGCGTTGGGCGACACCGAAATATTGAGCGTCGAGCACGCGCCAGGCGATGCGGCGGCGGGGTCCAGACACACAACCAGCGTGCGCCCATTTTTCCCCTGGCGGCTGGAGCGCACGGCTTTCTCCGGCCAGTGCGCCCAGGAAATGCCCGAAGGCATTGCTGCGGTCGTTGAGGACGCCGGGGACGTTTTCCCAGACGAGCGTTGCCGGCGGGCGGCGGTCTTGGTGGCGGGTTTGGTCGATGGCATTTGCAAGCTCCACATAGGCAAGGGTCAAGGCGCCGCGCGGGTCGTTCAACCCCTGGCGCGCGCCGGCAACGCTGAACGACTGGCACGGCGTGCCGCCGACCAGGATGTCGGGCGCCGGCACGGTGCCGGCGCGCACCTGACGGGCGATCGCGGTCATGTCGCCCAGGTTGGGCACATGGGGGTAACGGTGGGCGAGCACGGCGCTCGGGAACGGCTCGATCTCGGCGAACCACGCGGCTTTGAGGCCGAGGGGTTGCCATGCGAGGCTCACGGCCTCGATGCCGCTGCACACGCTGCCGTACAGCAGTGGCGCGGCCTGGGGCGCACCGCGAAGGGTGCAAGGTTGCGGGTTCATGTCGGGTCTCCTGTTCGTGTGGCCCGGGGCGGGCCGGGACGTTGATAGGCAGGAGAAAGGCGCCGAAGGCCCTGCGGCCTTCGGCTCGGGAGGACAGAACCACCCGTGGGCTGGTGCAGGCCCGGTCGTCGCTAGAACCGTCTGCTCATCAGCAATCACACCCGGCGCATGTCGTGGTTCGCGCCGGCATCGTCTGGCGCACATCCGCGCACAAAGGGAGCCCGTTTTTGCGCCGGCGGGCACCGGCACCGAATACCGCTGACCACGAAGGGTCTCCGGGTGGCTCGCGCAGCTTGGCAAGCCACCGGGGGACCCTTCGCAGAGGCGGGAGAAATGCAGATCAGCAGAACGCGCAGGAGGCGGTTCGCGGAGAAGCTACCTTCAGGTCCCGCGGCCGGGGATGACCAAGCGGGACGCGCACACGGACAAGAAGGCGTTGCGCGCTGGGCGTCCCGCAGGGCGTGCGGAACACAGGCCGCGCCGCCGATGGCGGGCACGGTTCACGGGGAACGGGGTCGGTCAGGAGCCTTTGCGGCCGCTGCGGCGCGGGCGCGAGGCACCACGCTTGGACGTGCCGGATTCGACCGGCAGCGTGCCTTTGCAGTCGGGGTAGCGACTGCACGACCAGAATGGGCCGCTCTTGCCGGTGCGCTGGCGCGTCGGTGCGCCGCACTGTGGGCAAGGCGGTCCGTGGGGAACCTTGATGGACAGGGACGTGCTGCCGTACTGCGCGATCAACTGTGAGATCCATGCAGCCTGCTTGCCGATGAATACGTCCAGCGTGAGCTGTCCAGCTTCGATCATGTCCAGCGCCTGTTCCCAGACGGCGGTTGTCCCTGGGTCGGCAATCGCTGTGGGCACCGCGTCGATCAGGGTGAAGGCCGCATCCGAGGCACGGATGGCGCGGCCCTTCTTCACGAGGTAGCCCCGCGTCAGCAGGCCACTGATGATGTTGGCCCGCGTCGCTTCGGTGCCGATGCCGACCGTATCCTTGAGCTTCTGTTTCAGGCGCGGGTCCGAGACCAGTTTGGCGACGCCCTTCATGGACTTGACCAACTCGCCCTGCGTATAGGGCCGAGGGGGCAGCGTCTTGAGCGCCTTCAGATCGACGTCGGCCACCTGACATGCCAGGCCCTCGCGCAGCGCGGGCAGTACCTGGCTGCGCGCCGCAGGGTCGCCATCCTCCTCGGATTGCGGTTCGGCCAGCACCAGGCGCCACCCCTTGACGACGACCTGCTTGCCGGTGGCCGCCAGCGTCTGCTGGCCGCAGGAGAGGTTCGCCACATTGCGGTCGAACTCGTGGTGAGGAAGGAATTGCGCCAGGTAATGCGCCCGGATCAGCCGATACACTGCCAGTTCCTTCTCACTCATGGTCGAGAGGTTCGCCGGTTCGAGCGTCGGGATGATGCCGTGGTGAGCAGACACCTTCGCGTCGTTCCAGGCGCGTGAGCGTTGAGTGCGGTTGAGCTGGTCCATGATCGGTCGCAGCAAGGGATCGGTCTTGACCAGGCTGTCGAGGACCGTTGGCACCTCGGCGAACATGCTTTCGGGCAGGTAGCCCGAATCGGAGCGCGGGTACGTCGTGGCCTTGTGCGTCTCGTATAGGGCCTGAGCAATGTCTAAGGTCTCCTGCACATCGAGCCCAAGCTGCCTGGAACACACCTCCTGCAAGGTCCCCAGGTCGAACGGCAGCGGCGGGCCTTCCCGCACGCGCTCGGTTTCGACCGCCACCACCTGGGCGCTGTCCGCGGCGCGGATCTGCTGCGCGGCGTGCTGCGCGATGGGCTGCTGCAGGCAGCGGCCGGCGTCGTCGGTGCATGCTTTCGGGGGAACCCACTGCGCGGCGAAAGTCTGGCCACCGGCGGACAGGGACACGTCGATGGCCCAGTACGGCACGGACACGAAGGCGGTGATCTCGCGGTCGCGGTCCACGACCAGTTTGAGCGTGGGGGTCTGGACGCGGCCTACCGACAGCACGCCGTCGTAGCCGGCCTGCCGTCCCAGCACCGTGAACAAGCGGCTGAGGTTCATGCCGACGAGCCAATCCGCCCGAGAGCGCGCCAGCGCCGAGTAGTACATCGGCAGCGTCTCGGCCGATGGCCGGAGCTTGCCGAGTGCCGCGCGGATGGACGCATCGTTGAGCGCCGACAACCACAGCCGTTCGATGGGACCGCGGTAGCCGCACAGGTCGATGATCTCGCGGGCGATCAACTCGCCCTCGCGGTCGGCATCTGTGGCGATGACAAGCTGGGTCGCCTTAGCCAGAAGCGCCTTGACGACTTTGAACTGCGTGGCGGTTTTAGGTTTGACCTCGACCCGCCAGTGCTGAGGAATGATGGGCAACTGCTCCAGCGACCAGCGCTTGAGCGCCGCGTCATAGACCTCGGGGGCTGCCGCTTCGACGAGATGGCCGATGCACCAGGTGACGGTGACGCCGGAACCGTTGAGGCAGCCTTCACCGCGCTGCGTGGCACCGAGAATTCGGCCAATGTCTTTGCCCTGGGAGGGCTTCTCGCACAAGAACAGCCGCATGTCCGTCCATCCCGATTCCCGTTGTTCATGGAGTTGCTGGAATCGAGGATGCCGAGCGCCACCTGGGGTAGCAGCAAACAAGCCGCATGCGCCGGCGACCGCTTTCACGCCGATGGAATGGCTCGGGCGGGGATGGCGCGTGGCCGCAGGTGTGCGGACCAGTAGCCGCGATTTGCGGGAGCGCGTGGAAGTCGATGGACGTTGATGGAGCTATCCCCAGGGGATAGCTTGCGGGGTGCATGGAGGGCGGCGAAGCACTACGGCGGCCGCCCTCCATGCCGGTTCACTTCCTGCGCTTCGCCTCCTTCGGCGCGGTCGATTCCTGGGCAGCCTGTGGCTTCGGTTCTGCCTCCTGCGGCTTCGGACTGAGGGCCACGGACTCGATGCGGTACGGCAGGATGCCGACGCTGCGCGCGTTGATCTGCCAGGTCTCGCGCGGCTGATCTTCGTTGTCCGTCCAAGGCTCGCGCTCCATGCGGCCGATGACCAGCACGCGCATACCTTTCTGGTACAGGTCCTTCCAGTGCTCGGCGTCGCGGTGCCAGATTTCCACCGGCGCCCAGAAGCCGCCGCGGTCCTCGAAGGTGCCATCCTTCTTGGGTACGGGGTTGTCGAAATAGACGTTCAGGCGCAGCAAGCGGCTGGGTTCGTCATTGCCGTTGGGGAATTCGCGGTACTCCGGTGGCGAGCCGATGTTGCCTTCGCCAGAAAAATGCGTGCTCATGGTGTGATCTCCGTGGTGGTTGAAATACCCGTGCCTCGTCGGCGCCGGGCGCGTGCTGGGATGCCCGGCGCAATCACCGATCGCGCATTGCGGCAGGAACGGACGTGAGCCGGTGCAGGTAGGCGTCGTCCGCCTCGGCGGCCTTGCTGGCGCATTCCTGCGCCTGCCTGCCCAAGGTGTGCAGCAGGCTGATCTGCATGTTCAACGTGATGCGCTGCAGCTCGATCGCGTGCAGGTCGGCCAGCAGGTTGACGGGTGTGCTGCTGCTGGCGATCAGCTCCCGCCACAGCGCCACGCCCATGGCCGACCTGTCGTGCCTGCGCCAGCGCAAGAAGACGGTTCCTGCGCCAGTGGTCTGTTGGGCCAGTTCGATGGGCAGAAGGTGGAAGGGGTGCCCGCATGCTTGCTCCAGCACCTGTCGCTGTGCCAGGGCAATCAACTCGTCGCGCATGGCGAAGCACTGGCTGGCCCAGGCCTCGAAGTCCCCTTTACCCTTAAAAGGCTTTAAAAGGCCTTTTAGAGAGGCCGCGTGTTCCAGCCGCATGAAGGCACCCTGTTGCAGGCCCCGGAAGTAGCGGGTCGGTTGGTTCAGATCGTTCATGCGGGCTCGTCCTCGCCGGCTGACGCTTCGGGCGGCTCTGCGGTGGCGGCTTCGTCGCTGGGCGGAGGCGCTGTGGCAGGACCGTCGCCGCGCTGTTGCAGGCCACGGCGCACGACGGGTGGCGCAAACTTCGAGCGGCGTGTCCCCTCCAGCACCTCCTGCGGCAGTTCGCCGTACTTCTCCAGCGCGACTCGCGCAGCGGCGTTCTTCGCCGCGAAATCGTCGCGGGTGCAGCCCGAGTAGCGATACTGCTGGGCCAGCGAGAACAGGCTGCGCAGCGCGTGCGCGCCCTCGTTGAGCCAGCGTTCCAAGGTGCTGCGGTCGATGAGCGCGGTGTGGTGGGCGAGGATCAGCTTGCGGGCGATGTCGTCGTAGTCGGCCAGGAGATAGACCGCGGCAAAGCCGAGCTGCGCGTTGACGAAGAGCGGGAGCTTGACCGGCTGCACGTTGAGGTTTTCGCCCAGGCTGAGCGCCGGTGGCACGCTCGCCAGCGCCTGGTCCACCTGCTCGCGCAGCGATTGCAGCGTGACCTTGGTTTGGTCGAGCTTGTCCTCGATGCGCAGCATCCACCAGTCCGAGTACGGGTCGTCCTGCTCCGAGCCCCGCCGCATCTTGTTCATCTGGGCGATGTAGCCGTTCAGGCCGACGATGCCCGGTCGCCCCTCGGCGGCGGCGCGGCCGTGCCAGATGCGGGAAGCGTGATGGGTGTGCAGGGTCAGCGACATCGCGCTGCGCAGGGAGCCGAGATTCAGTTGCAGAGGTTCATTGGTTGCCATGGTGTCCGCTCGTTGTTGGAAAAGGAGCGGCCAGCTTCGGCAGGAAGCGGAAGGCAGTCAGTCAAGAATCCGAATCCCGGCGGGCCCCGGTTTAGGGCGCGGCGGTTGCATGCGGCGCGAGCTATCCCCAGGGGATAGCTCCATGGAGCGTCAACGAACGCTGCACGCCGGGATCAGGGTAGGCAACACCGATGCTGCGGCAGATGGTCGATCCCAGGCCTGCGACAACTTGGCGTTGTGCCCAGCAGCGGAACTATCCCCAGGGGATAGCTCTATTGGCGGCCATGGGCATCTACTTTCACCGACTTGCATGCCGGCTCACTTGCTGGCGAGCAGATTGCGTAGCCGCTCGATGTGCTGCTTGGCGACTTCCGGCGGCACTGGCTTACCCTGCGGCTGAGGTGGCGGTGCTGCTGGTGGCCGCTCGTTTGGCGGGACGGGTGCCGATGGCGCGTCTTTCTTGGCCCAGGCATTGAACTCGCCATGGATGGCGCGCTGGATGATGCCGAACAGATACCCCGCAGGATTGCGGATGCCATGACTGCTGCATCGTGCGGCCCAGTCGTCCAGCACGGCCTGTCTCAGCGCGGCATCGACCTGCTGCAATGCCACCCTGGCACCTGTCTGCTGCTCTGCCTTCAGTTCCGTGAAGCGCTTGGGCCATTGCAGATCGCCCAGCGCGCGCGCCTGCGCGGTAGTACGTACTTCATTAATACGACTACTACGTACTGTACGGGCCTGCTTCGGATTCCGAAGAGAGGCGTCTGGCGCGGGTTTCGCCCCTGCTTCGGATTCCGAAGACGGGTCGTCCGCATTCCGAAGAAGGCTCGATGCTCCTTCTTCGGAATCGTGGGCGGCATCCTCCTGTGGATAACTTTCGGCGGCCGTGATGCCTTGGCTGGCGAGGCGTTCGGCCAGGACCTGTAGCCGCGACGGCAGTGTGCGTCCGGAGAGCATCGGATCTTCCGCGATCTCCTTGAGGGTGTTCAGACCGACCATCTGGACAGCCTTGGCCGAATGGCCGAGGGACTGGCTGACCAGTGCCAGGTAGTCGGCGTCGAGCTGCATGGCCTCGAAGGGCGTCAGTGGTTCATCGTGCAGAACGTAGAGGTTGCCGAGGATGCGGCCGGTCTTGGGGTCACGCCGTCGCCGTACCAGGCTCAACCATCGGGTGAGGCGCAACAGCGTCAACGCTCGGGCCACGGTTTCATGCGAGGCCTGCCCGGCGCAGGGCATCGACGCCAGCCAGGGTCGAAGCTGCTCATACGTCGGGAAGGCTGTCATGCCGTCGTCGTTGAGCATCAGCCGGAACACCTGCCAGGCGTTGCGCTCCAGCGGCGTCAGGCGACGGTCGAGGAACAGCCGCCGCGGCACGGTCTCGTGCCGGTTGCCGCTGAAGAGGAAGGCATCGCCTGACGTGGCGGGCGTCGGCGTAGGCACGGGTGCTGGCGCACTGGGGCTGGGCTTGGGCGCGAGGTCTTTCAGGGCAGCATCGAACAGATCCGCGAGTGCGACGGGGCCACGGCGTGGTGCGGTGTCGTCCACGGCCATGGCTCAACCCAATCCCTGATCGACCCAGCTCTTGATCGAGGCCCAGACCACCGACAGAGGCAGCGACATGCCTTCGGCCAAGTCCATGGTAGCGTCGAGGATGGAGGTTTCGTCTTCGAGATCGACATTCCTGCTGCCGGTCACGGCCTTCCATTGCCGCCACAGCTCCGTGTCCTGTTTCTCGTCCAGCACGGGGTGGCGGCCCTTGCGCTTCGGCAGGCCGAGGATTTCGCGGCGAAGCGCCACCTCCTGGTGGGTCAGGCCATAGAACCGACTGACCATCTCGGTGCTCGCGCCCAGCCTGAGCATGCGATCGACCGTGGCGATTTCCTTCTCCACGTCCTGCGCCTGCTTGAGCAGTCGCCGGAGCACTTCGCGGTTGACCGTCACCGAGCACCAGGAGACGTTAGCGTTGGCGAGCACGCTGATCAGCGCGGGATGCTTGAGGGCGTCCAGTTCTTCCTCGCCAAACCCCATCAGTTTGCACCGGCGCAGTTGCCCATTGCGCAGGTCATAGAGGGCCTGGGCGATGACGGCCTGGTTGAGTGGGTGTGGTGCGGACATGCTGGCCTCCCTCGCTCACATTCCAACGCCTTCAGCGCCGGCTTCAAGGTCGAGCAGGCGCCGGGCCAGCCGCAGCAGCCGGAACAGCTTGACCAGCGAGGTATCGCTCAATCGCTGGGCCGCATCACCCTGGCCGTGCAGCAGCGCCGGCAGTTCGATGACGATTTGCCCGTCGTGCAGGCCGACGTCGGCGGGCCGCTGACCGGCCAGGCACGCTAACAGCGCGAGGACGGCACGGCCCAGCGGTGCCGAGCTTTGGGTGCGGGCCCGGCAGACGAAACCGATACCCTCTGCACGGTCATCAATGCACTCGTCCAGGTCTGCCTCGCCCGCGATTTCGCGGGCGAACTGTGCGATGTGGATGCGCAGGCGCTCGGCTGTGTCCACGCCGGGATCGATGTACCAGACATCGGAGATCGGATAGAGCCCGCCAGCCTGCACAGGGATGGACTGCAAGACACTCGCCGAGAAGTCGAGCGGCAGCGCATCACCCAACTGGTCGGCGACCATGCGCTGAATGGACTGGAGCCGTTCGGTCGTCGGTGCCGGCGAGACGATGTGCTCCCGAAGCAGATCGCCACCCACCGCAGGGTTGGCCGGACTTGCCTGGCTGGCATCCGTGTCGCTCTCGCGCGTCGAAGGCGTTGCCGCAGGTCGGCCTGCAGGCGGCGCTGCGGATGCAGCCCCTGCGATGGGTGGCGCAGTGTTGGCAGGTGGGCGCGCGATGGTTCCCGGCTCCGGCAACGCAGGCGGCGTCGATGGCGGCGTTGGGTCGCTGACCAAGGCGCGCTGCCGGCTCTCGGATTCGGTCATGTCCAGGGCGAGCACGTCGTAATCGACACCCAGCATCTCGGCCATCTGGCCGATCAGCTCGTCCTGTACACGCTGCGCGGAGAACTCGTCGGCCTGGACGTCGAATTGCGACAGCACTTCCTGGAAAAATTCGTCGAAGTCCTGAACCAGTGGGCGACCCTTGGCGTAGCGCTCCCACGCGAGCATGCAGGCTTTGCGCATGACCGACAGGCGTTCGACCTGATGGCGACCGAGACCGCCATAGAGCACGGTGGGGATCGCGGGCAGGAGATACTGCACCGCGTCGTTCATGCGGCTGATGTGCGACTGTTGTACCGGGAAGCCATCGGCGGCGAGGCGGCGGGCCAGCTCGGACTGGCTCAAGGTGGTGCCGCTTTCTTGCTCGTAGAACTCGCGCGCCTTCTCGACGCCGAGGGCGCGCTCGATGAACGTGAGGCCCCCGCGCAATTCGTTCTCGGCCAAGTGGCCGGTCAACATGACGACTTCGCCGCGGCTGGGCCACGGCCGGAACAGGCACGATACACGGAAAAACCGCTCGTCCTTGGTCTCTGACCATAGTTCGCGCAGGATCGCCAGCCGAGTATTTCCACCGTTGCGGATGATGTAGTGGGACTCACCTGGTCGGCGAGTGATGGCCGGCGCTGCGTCCAGACCGCGCTCGCGGATGGACGCCTTGATTTCCTCGTAGGCCGGGTTGCGTTTTTTCCTGGGATCGTGGTCGTAGGGGCGCAACTGATCTAGGGTCACGACCATGGGGGTGTCGGCGATCGGGTCGCTCAAGGTCGAGGCTGACGGGCCGCTGCGCTCGAACCCGGCCGCGAGCAGCTTGCCAGCCATCTGCTGGGAGGTGATCTCAGCCATGGCCGCCTCCCTGCGCTTGGTATCGGGCCTCGCGCTCGGCGCGGCGGATTTGCGCACGGGCATTCAGGGTCGCCCGGTGGTCGCTTGCCGTCGAGCTGGTGTAGATCGCGGCGCAGCCAGGCTTGGTGAACTTGAGGTGGCCGCCAGGCGTGCGTTTGACGTGCCAACCTTCGCCAACCGCGAACTCGATCAGGGCGCGAAGCCGCTTGTGGCCTCGGGCTAGCTCATGTGCGTTCGCCATGGGACCTCCCGGCATCAAGAGGGTGTGGCGGACGGCCGGACACCATGGCAAATCGGTGCCGCCATTGCGGAAATAGTTCGTCTGCGAGGCCGCGCATGGTGTCGAGCGCGGCGAGGGCGACTCTGCCCGGCGGCTGGCGGTATTCGACCCGATGCACTGGCAATCCGCGCGTAGCTGCACGCGGATACGCCTCGATGGCCGGCACGTCGGTGGCCAGCACGCGGATGCCGGCGTGGTCCTGGAAAAGATCGCGCAGGGCCTGCTGGATCAGCCGTGCATTGGCTGACACAGGGTGGACGCGATTGATGAGCAGATGCAGAGGTGGAGGCTCGATGCCCAGGTGCCGGTAGGGCGCAATGTCTTCGAGCAACTGCATGGTGCCGCGCCGCAGCTCGCGCGCCGCGAGAATTTCCGGGGTCACGGGCGACAGCGCGAGGTTGGAGGCGAGCACCGCCATCTCCAGCAGCACCGAGCGCGCACCTTGGGTGTCGATCAGCACCAGGTCATAGAGAGGCGCCAGGACCGGCAAGAGATGGCGCAACCGTAGGCGCCCATCCGGCGTGTGCAGCAGCAAAGTGTTCAGCTCGCCTCGGTGGTCGTTGGAGAGCACCAAGTCCAGGCCCTCGATGTTCGTGCGGGACACAAGCAGCCCGAGGTCGCGCTCGTTGAAGGCCAGCAACTCGTAGATGCCACCAGGTGCGCGGTGGCCTAGCTCGTAGTACGAGGACAAGGTGGGCTGCACGTCGAGGTCGAGCAGCAGTACACGCAGCCCCGCGTCCGCGGCAAGCCCGCCGAGGTTCGCGGCCGTGGTGGTCTTGCCGACGCCACCTTTGGTTGAAATGATGGATACGACCTGCATGGCGTTCTCCGTGTGAGGATGGGAAGTCCGCTGGAGAACGGGTCAGGCCCGGTTGTTGACGCGCTCGGCGATCCACTGATCGATCTCGATGGAGTCCCAACCGACCGCGCGCACGCCCAGGCGCAGCGCCTTCGGGAACAGGCCTTTGCGCATCAGGTTGTAGATGTGGGCGCGTTTGAAACCCGACTTGGTTTCGACTTCATCAAGCCGCAGGATGCGGCGCTCGCTTGCGGGCAGTGCAGGTGTTTGCGACATGGCGGTCACTCCTGAACGCTCAGTGGCGTTTGTTGGCGTGACCTCCATTCAATAGACATGGATGGGAAAAGACATTGCAAATGCAATCTCCGCGATTGCACATACAAGATGGAAAACCTCAGACTGTTGCGCTACGCAGCCGGCGTCTGGCCGTGGCGAACTTGCCGTTTAGCGTCCGCTCCGCGATCCCCATTGCGCCGCTGTGATGGGCGACCAACGCGCTGACCACCGCCTCCTGCGTCTTGAAGCTGGAGTACGGAACGCCGGAAGGCGACTGGCCGAGCATCAGGTCCAGCATGCTGCCGATGATGTTCAGGTAGGTGGCTTCGGCGCGATCACTGATCAGGCACTGTGCGCCAGCAGAGGGCGCCATCTGCTTGAGAAGCGCTCCGTGCTTTTCCTGCAGCTCATGCAGTTGGCGTTTGTACTGGTCCAAGGTGGACTTCAGGGCCAGGCGCTCGACTAGCATCGCCTGCCCAGTTTCCACCGAGATGAAGGGATGGGCGATGCGCTCGCTCCGGGAGAAAAGGAAGCACGGTCGTTGCTCGGGATAGTGCTGGCGCATCCAGCGCTTCAGATCGACGTGGCGCACCGTCAGATCAGGGGAGTCGATCAGCGCGGAATCGCGCGTCGTGATGCCGTTCCGTCCGAAGGGCAGTTCTCCATTGAGGATGCCGTCGAAGATGCGTTCGGTGCAAAGCCGCAGCTCGTCACAACGTGGACAGTCCAACGACTGCGGCAGGCGCCTTGGCGACGAAATCGAAGCCAGGATCACCTGCTCGTATCGCAGCAGCCCGGCCCAGCGGATGGACGCTTCGATCGGGCGATAGAACACCTTTGATGTTGGTGCATCATTCTTGTTCTCGTGCATGCTCCGTCTCCTTCCAGGAGAAGAACTACATGACCGACTCCTTTGTCGCCGACCTCATGGTCGGCCTGTCGCTTGTGTAGGAAGTGGGTCCCGAAGGCCGCTTCGTCATGTGGTTTGAATACTTCTCACCAGTTCGCGCAACTGGTAGTCGTCGTGTGTTCGATGTGCAAAAATCATCGATCAGAAGGTCGAGCATCGGGACGTAGGCTCGACAGCGACGCTCACGCTATCAGGGTCGTGAGAAGTTACGGTTTCTGCAAAACCGTCTAGGTATGACCTGATATGCCAGCGGTCTCAGGAAGCGTGAGGGGGCCGCAATCGTCCTCGAATGTCCAGTCGGACGCAGCAAACCGGCGCCTGTCATGCTTGCCCCGTCATCCTGATATATCGACAAAGAATCGTGTGCGGAAACGCGGTGGCCAGCATGCGCGTTCTTTCAAAGGAGCTTGACCAGAAGGTCGCCTGTGAGTTGTGGTGCAGGCGTTCCTAGGTGGCATCCGAGCTGTGCCATCACCAGAACCATCTGCCTGATCGTCTTCGCGGTGATGGATGCGGGGCAGACGACCGGGCGTGGATGATGAGTTCGAGGGAGTTGCCTACGACGATGTACCGATCGTGGGTCTGGTGTGCTGAGTGCAGCTCTTTGGACGTCTGTGGAACTCTTTGGACGAATTTGTTGCCGAGGACGAAAAACAAGGCTACAATTGAGGTCTTCGCTGGCCAGCCCAACGAAGAAAGTGATTGGGAAACAACGACTTACTGTCCTAGTACACGTCTCGTTTCCCGCTCCAATTTAAGCAGTGTGGCCCTCGGGCGGCACTGAGTGAAACCAGGGAATGATCTTCGGATCTAACCTCTGGGCACTGAAATACACACCATGTGTTTCAGTTGTGTGTCCCCTTCGTCTAGTGGCCTAGGACACCGCCCTTTCACGGCGGTAACAGGGGTTCGAGTCCCCTAGGGGACGCCATTTGCGGGAATAGCTCAGTTGGTAGAGCACGACCTTGCCAAGGTCGGGGTCGCGAGTTCGAGTCTCGTTTCCCGCTCCATATTCAATGAAAACGCCGATCAGCAATGATCGGCGTTTTTGTTTGTACGCGTTTTATCGCGCGTTCGCCGCGCTGGCCAGCCTCAAGGTCGCCTCGCGTATCTCGTTCTGATCAAGCGAGGCAAAGCCCAACCGCAACGCGTTCTCCGCCTGGTCCATCGGCGAAAACTGCCGGCCGCTGCGTACGACCAGCCCGTGATCAAGCGCTGCGTTAACCATCTTGTCGACGTCGATTGCATCGTCGAAACGCACCCACAGCGCCAGGCCGCCTTCGGGCTCGCGCACCTGGATCCGCTCACCGAACGCCGCATGCAGGCAGCCTTGCAAGGTTTCACGGCGGGCGCGGTATTCCTTCGACACGCGGCGCAGGTGCTTCTTGAGTTCGCCGTCGTTGATCAGGTTGGCAAGCATCTTCTGCGCGACCGCGTCGGCATCGCCCAGCATCAGTGCGGCGTTGCTGTGCAGGGCTTCGACCACCTGTGCGGGAGCCACCACATAACTGCAGCGGAACGTCGAGCCGAGAGCCTTGGATAATGAGCCAACATAAATCACATGCCGCTGCGCGCGATCACTGGCCAGGGGCAGGTAGGGGCGCCCGCTGAAGTGAAATTCGTGGTCGTAGTCTTCTTCGATGATGCAGAAGTCATGCAGCGCCGCCAATGCCAGCAACTGCTGCCGCCGCGCCGCGTGCAGGCTCACGGTGGTGGGGAACTGGTGGTGTGGCGTGAGATAGATCATCCGCACCTTGTGTTCGCGGCACAGGCGATCGATCTGGTCCGTGCGACAGCCTTCTTCGTCGATGTCCACCGTGACCAGTTGCGCACCCAACCTGCGGAAAATTTCCCACGCTGGCGGGTAACTCAGGCGCTCCACCAGCACCACGTCGCCGGGTTTGAGCAACAGGCTGGCGGTCAGGTACAGCGACATCTGGGTGCCTTGGGTCAGGCAGATGTTTTCGGCGCTGACCGTCAACCCACGGTTGTTGCGCAGCATCTCGGCCAGCGCGCAGCGCAGATGATAGCCGGTGCCCTCGCTGCCGTAGCGCAGGGTGTTTGACGCAAAGCTGCTGCGCAGGGCATTGCGGTAGTAGCGGTGCAGCACGGCCTGGGGCAGCAAGCGGTGGTCGCTGGTGCCATTATCGAAAAACAGCGCGCCATGTCGATGATTCAGCGCCGTCACCTGGGCGTTCTGGGCGAAATAGGGCGCGGCTGTCTGCGCCAGGATGGGCGGCGCGAAGGGCGCCTGCGCGCGGCTCGGCAGTTGCTTGGCCGTCAACTGCGCATTGACGAAGGTCCCGCGTCGCGGCTCGCTGACCAGCCAGCCTTTGGTCATGGCCTCTTCGTAGGCCAGGATCACCGTCTTGCGGTTAACATCGAGCAACTGCGCCATCTCCCGCGTGCCCGGCAACAGTGTGCCTGGCAGCAATCGCCCTTCAACGATCGCGGTCACCAGGCCTTCGGTAATCTTGCGGTAGGAGGCCTTGCCTGGACTGTCGTCCAGCTTGAGCATCGGGCGCCATTTTCGCATCTGGACCATCTGAAGTATCCAAAACTGGAGGTTTTAATGGGCCTAGTCTAGCGCAACAATCACGGCTCACTCACCCCCGAGGTTGTTATGAATACACGTCATGTCATCGAACTCTTCCCCTCGGGGAAAACCTTTGAGGCCGGTGATGAACTGTTGCTGGATGCGATGCTCGCCAGCGGATTGTCGGTGCCGTTTTCCTGCCGACGGGGTGCTTGTGGCTCCTGCAAGGTGGTGGTCGCAGCAGGGAATTACCGGGCTAAACGTCTGGCGCCGGAAGCCCCCGCGCCGTGCTATCCGTTGGCCGCCAATGAAATGCTGTTGTGCCAGAGCCATGCCTGCGGCGACATGCGCCTGGAAATCCCCGGTTGGTCGCTGGACACGCCCGCGCTGGTGGTCGAGGCGCAGGTCGTGAGCAAACGCGCACTGAGCCCCGACATCATTGAACTGGTGCTGATGCCGGACAGGCCGCTGGCAGTGCGGGCGGGCCAGTACCTCAAGTTCCGCCTGGTCGACGGCGACTCGCGATGTTTTTCGATCGCCAACCTGCCGGGCGACGACGATGGGCGGCTGGTTTTTCAGATTCGGCAGGTGAGCGGCGGGCTGTTTTCCGAGATCCTGCTGGCTGACCTTGAGGCTGGCGATCTGTTGCAGCTGGAAGGACCGTTTGGCGCCTGTACCTGGCAGGATAATGACGAGGCGTCCGTCGTCCTGTTCGCCACGGGCACCGGCTACGCGGGCATCAAGCCCATCCTGCTGACCGCCCTAAAGCGTGATGTCGACGTGACCTTGTACTGGGGCGGCGGGCAACCGGCAGACTTTTACGACCGCCTGTTCCTGGAACAATCGGTCATCGACCATCCACGTTTTCACTGGCATCCGGTGTTGGCGTCCCAGGGGCGGGTGCAAGAAGTTGCCTTGAGCCATGGGCACGACTGGGAAGCCGCCCAGGTGTATGCGTGCGGTAATGGCGCAATGATCAGCCAGGTGCGTACGGAATGCTTGGAGGCAGGTTTACCTGGCCATCGATTTGTCGCGGAAGCCTTTGTGCCCAGTGGCCGGTCGAGTGCCGGCATGGCGCCCAAGGCGCTGCACCCGATCTGGGAGAAAGTCGGCCCACGTTATTCACTGGACGGCATGTTGGCGGCGCGCGATCAGTCCATCCGCGCCCTGGCGGCGATTGCCAGCCGACTACAAGTGGGCATGACCACCGGCGAAGCCCTCGACATGGCCGCCGAACAACTGCAAGCCATGGGCGCCTCCCACACCTGGCACCCGACCTACATCCGTTTTGGCGACGACACGGTCCGCCCGCCCCGCGAGGGCATTGACCGCCAGCGCAGGCTGCGCGCTTGCGACATTGTCGTGGTCGATCTGGGCCCGGTGTGGGACGGTTACGAGGGCGACTATGGTGACACTTTTGTGTTCGGTGACGCGCCGTTGCACCTGGCGTGCAGGACCGCACTGCATGAGGTGTTCGACGAAACCCGCGACGCCTGGCTACAGGGCCTCACTGGCCGCGAACTGTATGACTATGCCGAGCAGAGCGCCTTGGCAAAAGGCTGGAGGCTGGCGCGTAACCTCGCAGGGCACCGCCTTGCGGATTTCCCCCACGCGTTGTTTGAGAGCAAGGTGCTGGCGGACCTGGAAATCCCACCGAGTGAAATGGCCTGGGTCCTGGAAATCCAGCTGTGCCATCCCACGGAACCGGTCGGTGGTTTTTTCGAAGATATGTTGATGCTGCAAGCCTGAACAGCCCGCCGTTGCGGCGGGCTGCTGTTTATCAGAGCTTGGGCAGTTGGCCGATGCGGCCCATCATTTCGGTGACGATCTGCAGGTCCAACAGGAACTGGTCGACGGTCTTGAACTCGTTGTCGGTGTGCCCGGTGTACTTCACTTCCGGACGCGCCAGGCCGAATTGCACGCCGTTGGGCAGTTCATGCACGGAGGTCGCGCCGGCCGACGTGCCGAACTTATGTTCCATGCCCATGTTTTCGCTGGCCACCGCCAACAGGGCCTTGACCCACTCACCTTCAGGGTTGCGGTACATCGGCTCGGCCACCGAGTAGGTGAAGCCCACCTTGACCTTGGTTTTCTTGTCCCAGGCGCTCAGCTTGTCGGCGATCTCGGCTTTGAGTTTTTCCGGCGACTTGCCCTTCGGCACGCGCAGGTTCACGGCCAGCTTGAAGGCTTTGTCATCCAGGCCGACAAAGGTCAGCGAAGTGGTCAGCGGGCCCATGAACTCATCGGAGAAGCCCACGCCCAACTTGCCGCCCAGGTAATCCAGGCCCCAGTTGTCAGACGCATAACGTGCAGCATCGGTGATGTGGTTGTGCTTGAGGGCGATCTTGCCATCGACGCTGTGGATCAGCTCCAGCATGCGCGCCACTGGGTTGACCCCGGATTCCGGCTCGGACGAGTGCGCGGACACGCCGGTGACGGTCAGCTTGACGTTTTTGCCGTCGACCTTGGCGGCCACTTCAAAATCGCCGCCGTTGTTCTTGGCGTATTCAGTACCGGCCTTTTGCAGGCTGGCCGCCAACTCGGCAGGTTTGTCGCTGACAAAAGTCGCCACTGACGCCGAGGGAATCTGGTTGGTTGCCATACCGCCGGTCATCGAGATGACTTCCGCGCCTTTGCCTTCCCCCTTGCGACGCGGGAAGGTGGCCATCACCGTGCCGTAGCCTTTCTCGGCAATCACCACCGGGTAACCGCCATCCAGCGCCAGGTTGTACTGCGGTGTCGGGTTCTTTTCGAAGTAGTAGGGAATCGCGTCGCCGGAGGTTTCTTCGGTGGTGTCCACCAGCAGCTTGAAGTTGCGCGCCAGCGGCAGCTTTTCTTCCTTGATCACCTTCATGGCATACATGGCCACGACGATGCCGTTTTTGTCATCTTCAGTGCCACGGCCGTACATGCGGTCGCCGATCAGCGTGACCTTGAACGGGTCGAGCTTGGTGCCGTCTTTCAACACCCAGTTTTCCGGCGTCACGGGCACCACGTCGGCGTGGGCGTGGATACCGACCACTTCGTCACCGCTGCCTTCCAGGGAAATTTCGTACACGCGGTTGTCGATATTGCGGAAGGTCAGGTTAAAGGCCTTGGCCAGTGCCTCGATCTTGCCGGCAATCTTGATGAATTCCGGGTTCTTGTACTGCGGTAGACCGTCCACGTTGAACGTCGGGATTTCCACCAGCTCACGCAGGGTTTCGGTGGCGGCCTTGCCGTACTTTACTCGCGTGTAGATACCGAGCAGGCGATTGATCTCGTTCTGCTGATCCGCGCTCAAGGTTTTGTTATCAAGAAATGCACTGACCGCCGGGCCTACATCGCTGGTCTTGCCCAGGTCGCCCTTGGCCAGGGCACCGAGGAAACCACGGAAATCAGTGACGGACGTTTCGTTGAAATCCTTCAGAATCGCCGTGCTCTGGTCCGGGGTGATGTTGGCGTAAGCGGGGCTGGTGATGGCCGAAAGGCTCGCCGCGAACAGGGTGGCAGCCGCCAATTGCTTGAGTGGGAAGTGCATGGAGGGACGCATTCCTTTGCAGGTAGTGAGTAGGACGTTTCTGATCAATCTGTCAGAAACATTTCCACACACTACCACTACTCAGGTGCCTCTGGTCAATGCTGGCCAGGGTGGGGCTCAGGGTACTCCTCGGTCACGTTCAAGGCTCTAGCATACGGCCCATCCCACAATTGCTCATGCAACTCCCCGACCCGCTTGGCCATCGCTTCACTGCGCATCACCACTTCCAGGTTGCGCGAGTTATCCAGGTACCCGCCCAGCCAGTTGCTGGTGCCGATCCACGCAACCTGGCCGTCGATTTCCATGGTCTTGCTGTGGATCACCCGTGCATACGGGATAAAGCCTTGCTTGGCCTCGGGCAGGGTGACGATCTTGATGTGCACGTTGGGCAGCACGGCGAGGCTTTTGAGGTAGGGCAGTTCCAGCTTGTCGGTGTTCCAGTTGGACACCATCAGCTTGATCGACACCCCACGCGCCGCTGCCGCACGCACGGCATTGTCGATCACTGCGTAGTACGGACGGGTTTTGTCCGGTCCGTAGGACAGTGGCGCATAGTCGAGCAGTTGCACGCGCACTTCGTGTTTCGCTTCGCTGAGTAAACGCGGCAGTTCCAGCTGTGAATCGCCGACGCCTGGCGGGTTGTAGCGTTGCGGGCTGGCGACCAGGTAGTTGCCGGTGCGTGGCGGCTCTTTGCTGGAGGCAGGCAGTGGCACCGGCTGGTTGTTGGCCAATGCCTGCTGGGCTTTCCAGTCCTGTTCGAAGATCGCCTGCACTTGGCTCACCACGGTCGGGTCGGTGATACGCAGCCCGGTTTCGTGGATATGTTCCAGCGAACGCCAATCGAAATTCTGGCTGCCGACAAACGCCTGCTTGCCATCCACCACCAGGTATTTGGCGTGGATGATCCCACCGCTCACCCGCGCGTAGGGCAGCACGCGAAAGGTCAGGTTGGGGATCGCGCGCAGGCGTTCCAGGGTGGAAGCTTCCGACAATCGGATGCCTTTTTCTTCCAGCAGAAAACGAATCTTCACACCGCGTTTACCGGCGGCTTCCAGGCGTTCGATCACGCGGTCCATCACCGAGCCAGGGTGATCGGCGGCGTAGAACTGGCCAATGTCGATGCTGTTTTTTGCGCCATCAAACAGCTCGCTCCACACCGGGCCGGGCTGGCGCAAGTCGTCGGTGCCGAGGGCGGTGTCCACCGGCACGGTGTGCACCAATTCAAACCCCGGAATCGAAAAGTCCGCCTGGGCCAGCGGACTCATGAGCAAACCTGCCAGGCCTGCGATGCGCAATTTCAAGGAAATGGACATGACACTCTCTTCAACTGATGTAGTGAGCGGGCTTGCCCAGCGCGGGGCAAGCCCGCTCACTACGGGGTTACGCCGTGCGGCTGTGCAGCGGCGTCGGCACCAGGTGCGGTACTTCACTCTGCACGCGGGCGCCGGTGGCGGCGCGGATCAGCAGGATTTTCAGCTGGTCGTTGATGCGCTCCAGGCTGTCCTGGAAGAAGTTGTGGAACACCACGCAGAACAGCGCGATGGCGATCCCCAGGCCGGTGGCGAACAAGGCCGTACCGATACCACCGGAAATCTGCCCTGGGTCGGACACGCCCGCCGTCGCCAGCGCCTTGAAGGTGTCGATGATGCCGAGGATGGTACCCAGCAAACCCAACAGCGGCGCGGCGGTGGTGATGGTTTCGATGATCCACAGGCTGCGGGCCAGGGGTGCACGGGTGGTCAGGTACTGGGTTTCGATCACGTCATCCAGGTCCTTGCGCGAACCCTGTGAGGCTTTCTGTGCCAGCACTGGCAACACCATGCTCAGCGGCAGGCTGTCACGGCGGGTCAGGCTTTCCGGCAGGTCGCGTTCGCTGTGCACATGGGCGCCCAGCACCTCGGTCAGTGCGCGCGCTTGACGGCGTACGTAGGCGAAGTAAATCCCGCGCTCGATGGTGATAAAGATCGCGATGGCCATCGCGGCATACATCACATAAAAGGTGATGTCGTGGAGCAGGTTCATGTCCATGTTCATTTACCTCGCAATTAGAAGTTGGCTTCCAGGGAGACCGTCACGGTACGTTCCAGGCCTACGATGTAGGCCGGGTCGCCGTCGCGGAAACCGCTGTAGCTGGCCGCGTTGGTCTTGGTGGTGTACACCCCGTCCAGGTATTTCTTGTCGAACAGGTTGTCGACGTTCAGGCGCAGGGTGGCGTCCTTGACCACCTTCTTGTCCACCGGCAGGTAGATACCCGCGCCGGCGTTGAACACGGTGCGGCCGGAGATGGCCTCGTCATTGGTCAGGTCGCCGTAGAGCTTGCTGGTGTACTTGCCGCCGAAGGTGCCGTAGAAGCGGCCGTCGTCGTAGCCGATGTTGGCGGCCAGCATGTTTTTCGGCACGTTGGCGAACTGCTTGCCGCTGGTGGGCAACAGGATGGCTTGGCCGGCGTTGTACACGGTCAGGTCGTCTTGCTGCTCGGCCTTGGTGTAGGTGTAGGAGGTGTAGTAGTTGAAGTGATTGGGCAGCAGGCCGCTCCACTCCAGCTCCAGGCCGCTGTTGTTGACGGAGCCGGCGTTGATGTCGGCGAAGTCGCCGTTGATATCCCGCGACGACACTTGGCGATCCTTGAACTGCATGTAGAACAAGGTGGCGGCCACGGTCATGTCTTCATCGGTGTAGCGCCAGCCCAACTCATGGTTCCAGCTGGTTTCCGGCTTGGAGTCGATGGAGCCGACGCCCTTGTCGTACAGCACGTAGTTCTGCGGAATACGCATGTTGCGCGACAGGCTGTAGAACAACTGGTCGCGTTCATCCAGCTGGTATTTCAGGCCGGCGTTGGGCAGCAGCTTGTTGTAGGTCTGGTTACGTTTTTCCGGCTGCTCGGTGAGGCTGCCGTGGTTGGTGCCGTCACGCTTGACGTTCATGTAGGCCAGGCCGGCGATCAGGGTCCAGTCCGAGTTGATGTACCAGGTGTCCTGGGCCCAGACCTTCTGCGCCGGGGTGATGGTGAAGCGGTCGCGACCCTGGATGGTGTTGCCATTGGCATCGACCACCGCGTCGTTGGAATCCGGCCAGGTGTCGACGGGCTTGCCACTGGCCTTGAGCGGAATGAACGGCTGGGTCTGGCTTTGGCGTGCGCGCTCGTACCAGTAGCCGACTTGCAGGCTGTGATCGCCCAGGTCCCAGTTCAGTTTGGTGGTGATGCCCGGACGCCAGGTCTGGGTGCGCGAAGGGCGGTAGTACACGCCGTTGTTCGGGGTGCCGTCGGCGTTGTATTGGGCGCCGGTGGGCAGGTTGCCCAGGTCGAACACGCCGCCTTGGTTGGAGCCGCGGTTCAGCGCATAGCTGGACGAACCGACACCGCTGCCGTTACCCCAGTAGTAATACGGGATCACCGACAGCGCGAGGTTGTCTGCCAGTTTGAACTGGGTGTTGAGCACGGCGGTGAACGTCTGGAACGGGTTCTGCGCCAGGGCGTAGTAGCTGTTGTACTTGCCGTTGCTGCCCACGGTCGGCGTGGCCGGGTAGGGGTCGTACTTGCGACCGTTCTGCTGGTACTGGGCCTTGGTCAGTTGGCTGTAGCTGTTGTTGTCCTGCTCGTGGTACTTGAGGATCAGGTTGGCGGTGTTGCCATCGCCGGCGTCGAAGAAGCTGTTCCACTCGACTTTGTCCGCGCGCACGGCGCCCGAACCGCGCCACATCTGGCCTTCGGTGTGGGACGCCGACAACCAGTTGCTCAGGCCATTGATCTCGCCGGTGTTGAGGCGGGCAAAGGTCTTGCGCGTGGCGTTGCTGCCCATCACCTGTTTGACGAACGCCCCGGTTTCCTTGGTCGGGCGAATGGTCACGATGCCGATGTTGCCGCCGCTGGAGCCGATGTGCGGGCCGTCCGCCTCCGACGAGCCTTGGGTGACAAAGATCTGCTCGATGTTTTCCGGGTCGCCCAGCAGGTTGGAGTACAGCGCGTAGTTGCCGGAGTCGTTGATCGGCATGCCGTCCACCGACATGCCCACCTGGTCGGAGTTGAGCCCGCGCATGGTGAAGCGAAAGCCGGACAGGCCGGTGTTGTCTTCGCTGGAAATGTTCAAACCCGGCGTGTACTTGAGCTTGTCCACGGCGTTGCCGGTGGCGGTCTGTTTATCCAGCGCTTCCTTGGTCACGGTGGAGCGGCCCTTGATGCTTTCTTCTTGCACCATGTAGCCGCCACCTGCCGTGGCCTTGCCCTGAACCCCAATCGTCCCGACGTCGCTGTTGCTGGTGTCGGCCATGACCATTCCATGGCCCATGCTTGCGGCAACGAGTGCCAGATGAATCCGTGTGAACCTCATCTCTGTCGTCCTGGTGTCGGGTGCTTATTGCACGCTGTAGTTGAAGGTGGCGGTGAAGCGCTGCTCATTGCGGCCCCCGAAGGCTTGCTCGGGGAACGGCTTGACTTGCTTGATACGACGCAAGCTGTTGGTGGCGGCCCGGTTGAGCAACATGCTCGAGGCCTGGGTCTGCAAACCGGAGTCGAGAACCCGACCCTGGCGATCGACCAGCAACCAGACCACCACTTCGCCGGTGGGGCGTTCGAGGGAGGCCTGGCGTCCGGTGGGGTACTGCTTGTAGGTATCCAGCTCGTTGCGCAAACCCTTGAGGTAACCGCCTTCCAGCGCTTGGCCGTCGACCTTTGGCGGTGCTGGCGGCGCGGGTGTCGGCGCGGCCTGGGCCACGGGCGCCGGTGCCGGTTTGGCGGCGACCGGTGGGGGTGTCGGGGTGGGCGTTGGCTTGGCGACCACTGGCTTGGGCACAGGCTTTGGCTTGGGCTCAGGCTTGGGTTTCGGCAAGGGTTTAGGTGGCGGCGGTGGCGGGGCCGGCTCGGCCTCTTCATCCTCGATCACCGGCGGTGGCGGTTCTTGTTCCACCACCGGCTCGGGGATCACTTCCGGCTCTGGCTCGACCAGCGCCAACTCGACCGCCGACTCGTCATACACCGGCTCGACCTTCAAGGTCTGGGACTGGATACCCAGTGCAATCAGCACCAGGGCGATCAGGGCCGGGACACTGCCCAGCAGCTGACGCGCACGAAACAAGACGTACATGATCAGGACTTACGCGTGGCAATGGACACGGAGGTAAAGCCACCCAGACGCAGGGTGTCCATCACCTCCACCAGGCGCGAAACCTCCACGCCTTTGTCGCTGTTCACGATGATGGTCGACTTGGTGTCAGGCTTTTCGGCCGCCTTCAGCGCCGGCACCAGCGCATCGACTGTGAGGTCCTTGCCATCCAGTTGCAGTTGGCCTTCCAGGCCCAGGGTGAGGATGAATTTGTTCTGTGGTTTGAGCTGCTGCGAACTGCTGGCGCTGGGCAGTTGCGTCTTCATGCCGAGGGCCGGAATCACGTTCAGGCTCACGAGTACGAAAAACACCAGGAGGAACATCATCACGTCGATCATCGGGATCAGTTCGATGTGCGCCTTGCGTTTTTTCGGTTCGTCCCAGGTTCTCATTCCGCTACCCCGTTATTGAATTAGGGGCGACACGCTAACAACCAAAAATGACCGATTGGTTAACTTTAATTGACGTTTTGAGGGCTCTAGGACAAGTCTTTCAGACAATTCTCAAGAAATTTTTATGACGTAACAGAATTGACATGCGCCAGGGGCATTCTCAAAAACTTTACATCGAGGGCCCCTGGAAATGAGCCGTGAACTGCCACAGATATCCACGCCGCGACTGTTAATGCGCGCACTGGAAAACCACCAGGCCGAGACGTTGTGCACCCTCGCCAACGGCCCGAAAATTGCCGACAACACAGCGAGTATTCCTTCGCCCTACACCCTCGAAATCGCGCAGGATTTCATCGCTGGCATGCCTGAGAAATTTCGCTCGGCCCACTTGTTGAGCCTGGGCATGCATCGGCGTGACAGCGGCGAGTTGATCGGCATCGTCAGCCTGCGCGTCAAACCGGATCACCTCTACGGACACCTGGGCGGTTGGGTGGCGGCGGACGCACGCAACCAGGGCTACGCGGCAGAAGCGGCGCGTGCACTGATGGACTATGGCTTTGCCGAACTCGGCCTGCATCGCGTGGGCAGCCAGTGCTTCAGTCGCAACAAAGAGTCGGCACGGGTCATGGAGAAAATCGGCCTGCAGTACGAAGGTTGCCTGCGCGGGGCGTTCCTCAAGAACGGCGTGCATGAAGACATGCTGGTGTTCGCCACGCTGCGAGAGGATTGGGAGTTTCGGCTGTGAGTGGCGAGGTTGATCATGGCCGACGCCGGGTGCTTGCCGGGCTGGCGGTTGCCACCACGTTTTCGATCCTCAGTCCGTTTGCGCGCAGTGCCGGCGTGGATTATCCGTTCACCCTCGGCGTGGCTTCCGGGGACCCGTTGCCCGATGGGTTTGTGATCTGGACGCGCCTGGCGCCCTTGTTCAATGCCGTGGATGGCCGTGGCGGCTTGAGCCGTTCCGTGCCCGTGCGTTGGCGGGTCGCCAGCGATGCCGCGATGACCCGCGTGGTGCGCCAGGGCGAAGTCATGGCCAGCGAGCGCTGGGGCCATTCGGTGCATGTGGAAGTCGCGGGGTTGGAGGCGGGCCGACCGTATTGGTATCAGTTCGAAGGGCTGGGCGCGCAAAGCCCGGTGGGGCAGTCGCGCACGGCGCCTACGGTGCATGCCATGGCGTCGGCACGTCTGGGGTTTGTCTCGTGCTCCCACTGGGAACGCGGCTATTTCAGTGCCTATCGCCACCTGGCAGAGGAACAGCCCGACCTGGTGTTCTTTCTCGGCGACTACATCTACGACAGTTCCTACGCGGCGGATTCGGGCAAGATCATCCGCCCCCACGGCAGCGGCAATGCGGTAAGCCTGAGCGACTATCGCAACCGCTATGCCCTTTACAAAACCGATCCGGACCTACAGGCCCTGCACGCCGCTGCACCGAGCGTGGCGACCTGGGACGATCACGAAGTACAGAACGACTACGCCAACCGTTGGTCCCAGGACCCGAAGATTCCGATCGGGCAATTCCTGCAGCAGCGTGCGGCGGCCTACCAGGCTTACTACGAACATATGCCGCTGCGTGCCAGCAGTTTGCCGAAAGGGCCGGACATGCGTATTTACCGGCGCCTGGACTACGGCCGACTGGCCCGTTTCCACGTGCTGGACGGTCGGCAATACCGTTCCGAACAACCCTGCATTCCGGCGAATGGCAGCCACCAGGGACATATCGCCGATAACCTTTGTCACGACTTGCGTGACCCTGGCCGCACCATGCTGGGTTGGCAGCAAGAGGCCTGGTTGGACCAGGGGTTTGCCCAGTCGAAGGCGCAGTGGAACATCATCGCCCAGGACCTGCTGGTGGCACCGCTGACCCAGCGTGACCTGACCAACCACAAGCCGGGGCGTTGGACCGACGGGTGGGATGGCTACATGGCCAACCGTTCGCGGATGCTGGCGTCCATCGAGCGTAACCGAGTCAGCAACCCGGTGTTCTGGGGCGGTGATATCCATTCGTTCTGGGTGACGGACTTGCATGCCGATGCCAACAACCCGGATTCGCGGGTGGTAGCCACGGAATTCGTCGGTACGTCGGTGACGTCTGACGGACCGCCCTTTGATGCGTTCAGCAAGCTGTTGCCGCTCAACCCGCATGTGAAGTTTTTCGATAGCCGTCAGCGGGGATATGTGTCGGTGGAGGTGGAGGAGGGCAAGATGCTCACGAACCTGCGGGTGATTACCGACCCCCGCGACCCGATGGCCACGGTATCGACCCTCAAGTCGTTTGTGGTGGAACCGGGGCGGGCGGGGGCGAGTGAGGTTTAATCGAGTTCGTAGCGCACGGACAGCGCACCCTTTTTTTCTGAAAGGGTCAGGATGGTCACCTGGCCCAACTCACTCAGTGCCTGTACATGAGTACCGCCGCAGGCGTACGCGGGTAATTCACCAAAGCCGACTTCGCGGGTGCCGTCTTCCAGGTTCATGTGCCGTGGGTAATCCGCAGCGATCCATTGGTTGACCTGTTGCTGGATCGCCTCGGCGTCCATGGCTTGCGCCGCTTCGCCACGGATGAAGGTGATCTTGCCTTCGCCGGGCCAGTGATGGGCCTTGATCGGCATCCAACCCAAGGTCTCGCCCACGTTGCCGATCAAGTGCCCGGCGGAATGCAGTCGGGTGTTCAACATACGGCGCTGTTCATCGACCCTTGCGGTGATCGGACCCGGTTCCAATGGCCGGTCGACGTAGTGCACCACGCGGTCTGCTTCCTGGGTGGCGCGCAGCACAGTGGCTTCACCGAGCCAGCCGGTATCGAAAGGTTGCCCACCGCCCTGGGGGTGAAAAATCGTCGACTGCAGGATCACTGCAAACTGCTCCTCGTGGGGGGTGCAACTCAACACCTCCAGCTCGGCAGTCAGGTGGTCGTGGGTAAAAAACAGGCGCTCGGTCATCATCTACATCCGCATCAGGGTTCTGCGCGCAGTATAAATAGTGCGCGGATAGGTGATAATCCGCTCAATTATCAATGGACCTGTGCACCATGAGCATCAATCTTCCTTTGCCGCTGCTGGGCGAAATGGCGATTTTCGTCAAAGTGGTGGAAACCGGCAGCTTCTCCGAAGCCGCCCGGCAACTGGGGGCCTCGCCTTCCTCGGTGAGCCGCAGTATCTCGCGCCTGGAGAAGGCACTGGCGACGCGCTTGTTGCAACGCACCACACGCAAATTGCGCTTGAGCGAAGGCGGGGAAGAGGTATTCAAGCGCTGCCAGGAGATGGTCAGCGCGGCGCGCTCGGTGATGGAGATCAGTGGCCAGTTCACCCATGAAGCCGAAGGGTTGGTGCGGGTCAGCGTGCCCAAGGCGGTGGGGCGGTTTGTGGTGCACCCGCATATGCCGGAATTCCTGCGGCGTTACCCCAAGGTGGATGTGCAGTTGATCCTGGAGGACCGCCAGGTGGACATGATTGATGACAACGTCGACCTGAGTATCCGTATCACCGACAGCCCTCCGCCGGGGTTGGTGGGGCGGCAGTTATTGCCCATCGAGCATCTGTTGTGCGCGACGCCGCAGTACCTGGCTGAACACGGGACGCCGGCGCATCCCCATGACCTGCTGGCGCACAGTTGCATTTACTTGGGGGAAACGCCGGGCGATTCGCGCTGGAAATTCCGCCAGGCCGGCAAGGCGGTGACGGTGGCGGTGGCGGTGCGTGGGCGTTATGCGGCGAACCACACCGGGGTTCGGCTGGATGCGGTGTTGCAGCATGTGGGGATTGGCAGCTTGCCGTATTTCACGGCGCGCCATGCGTTGGAGGAGGGGCGGTTGGTGCAGGTGTTGCCAGCGTGGGACTTTATTGCGTCCTACCACGGCGAGGCGTGGTTGCTGCATTCGCCCACGCGGTACCTGCCGCCGAAGTTACGGGTGTTTATTGATTATCTGGTGGCGTGCATGGCGAAGGAGCCGACATTGCGTCGGCCCCTTCCTGGTCGCTGATCAGTGCTTGCTCTGGTCAACCGGCATGGCCAGCAGCTGCTTTTCCTGGTTCCAGTCGAACGGTTCGTCGTTCTGTTCGGCTTCGAAGCGACGTTCTTCCAGGGCCTGGTACAGGTCCAGTTCTTCGTCGGGCATGAAGTGCAGGCAGTCACCGCCAAAGAACCACAGCAGGTCGCGCGGCACCAGGTGGGCGATTTGCGGGTAGCGCAGGATGACCTGGCTCATCAGGTCCTGGCCCAGGTACTGGCTTTCGATCGGGTCGATAGGCAGTAGGGCGCGCAATTCGTCGAAGCGCTCCAGGAACAATGAATGGCTTTCCTCGGGCACCTGTTCGGCTTCGCCGACGGCAACCAGGATGCTGCGCAGGTGGTCGAGCAAGACGAGATGATCGGCAACGACGTTGGACACGAGATAAGTCCTCTAAAGCAAAAACGGGCGCGAGAGTATATAGCTCTCGCGCCCGTATTTATATGACCGCTCGACTCAGCGGACTTTACCCTCAGCCTGGGTCAGCTCTTCCTTGCTGAAATCATCCACGTCGATCACCTTGCGCCGCGCTGCTTCGGCATCACGCAGGGTTTGCGCCTCGGCCGGTTGCAAGACACCTGCGTGCAGCGCTGCGTCGATGGCATGCTGCCCGGCGGTCGGTTTGACCTGGCCGCTTTTGAGCGCGGTGTGCAGTTTTTTCTGCAACGGATGGCTGGCGCCGAGCAGGTCGTAGGCATGTTGCAAGGCGCCCACCGGATCTTCCGCCGATTGCGGGCGATAGCAGCCGGCCAGCAACTCTTCCAGGGTCGGGTCACCCTTGGCACGGCCGATCACCGCAGCCACTTCGGCATCCAGCGCATCCGACGGCCCGGTATGGCGACGGCCGAACGGGAACACGATCACCCGCAGCAGGCAGCCCAGTACCTTGTTCGGGAAGTTGCTCAGCAGTTCATCCAGCGCACGCTCCGATTCGCCCAGGCTTTCTTCCATGGCCCAGGCGAACAGGGGTTCCAGATGGTCCGGCGAATCCAGGTCGTGATAACGCTTGAGGGCAGCCGACGCCAGGTACATATGGCTCAATACATCACCCAGGCGTGCCGACAGGCGTTCGCGACGCTTCAACTCGCCACCCAGCAACATCATGCTCAGGTCAGCCAGCAGCGCGAACGCGGCGGCCTGGCGGTTGAGTGCGCGGAAATAACCCTGGCTCAACCGGTTGCCTGGGGCCTTCTCGAAATGACCGACGCCGAGGTTCAGCACCAGGGTGCTGGCGGCGTTGCTCACAGCGAAACCGATGTGTTGCATCAGCAGCCCGTCGAACTCCTTCAGCGCCTGGTCATGGTCTTCGCGACCGGCCAGGGCCATTTCCTTGAGTACGAACGGATGGCAGCGGATCGCGCCCTGGCCGAAGATCATCAGGTTGCGCGACAGGATGTTCGCGCCTTCGACCGTGATGAAGATCGGCGCACCTTGCCAGTTGCGACCCAGGTAGTTGTTCGGGCCCATGATGATGCCCTTGCCGCCGTGCACGTCCATGGCGTGGCTGATGCACTCGCGACCACGTTCGGTAAGGTGGTACTTGAGGATCGCCGACAGTACCGAGGGTTTTTCTCCCAGGTCCACGGCGTTGGCGGTGAGCATGCGTGCGCTGTCCATCAGCCAGGCGTTGCCGCCGATGCGCGCCAAGGCTTCCTGAATGCCCTCGAAGGCCGACAGCGGCACATTGAATTGTTCGCGCACCTGGGCGTATTGGCCGGTCACCAGGCTGGTGAACTTGGCCGCGCCAGTGCCGACCGCAGGCAGGGAGATCGAACGGCCCACGGAGAGGCAGTTCATCAACATCATCCAGCCTTTACCGAGCATTTCCTGGCCGCCGATCAGGAACTCAAGCGGGATGAAGACATCCTTGCCGGAGTTGGGGCCGTTCATGAAAGCGGCGCCCAAAGGCAGGTGACGACGGCCGATTTCTACGCCGGGGGTGTCGGTGGGGATCAGCGCCAGGCTAATGCCCAGGTCTTCCTCTTCACCCAGCAGGTGGTCCGGGTCATGGGCCTTGAAGGCCAGGCCGAGCAGGGTCGCGACCGGGCCGAGGGTGATGTAGCGTTTTTCCCAGTTCAGGCGCAGGCCGAGGGTTTCCTTGCCTTCCCATTCACCTTTGCAGATCACGCCGGTGTCGGGCATGGCGCCTGCATCGGAGCCGGCCAATGGGCCCGTCAATGCGAAGCAGGGGATGTCATCGCCACGGGCCAGGCGCGGCAGGTAGTGGTTGCGTTGTTCTTCGGTGCCGTAGTGCAGCAGCAGTTCGGCGGGGCCGAGGGAATTGGGCACCATCACGGTGGAGGCCAGGTCACCGCTGCGGGTGGCGAGTTTCATCGCGACCTGGGAATGCGCATAGGCAGAGAAGCCTTTGCCGCCATATTCCTTGGGGATGATCAGGGCGAAGAAGCCATGGGTCTTGATGTGCTCCCAGGCCGCGGGCGGCAGGTCCATGGCCTGGCCGATTTCCCAATCGCTGACCATGGCGCACAGTTCTTCAGTCGGACCGTCGATAAACGCCTGTTCTTCTTCGGTCAGTTGCACCTTGGGGTAGGCCAGCAACTTATCCCAGTCTGGGCGACCGCTGAAGAGTTCGCCGTCCCACCACACGGTGCCGGCGTCGATGGCGTCGCGCTCGGTCTCGGACATTGGCGGCAGGACTTTCTGGAACCAGCTGAACAGTGGCTTGGTGAAGTATTGGCGGCGCAGGTCGGGCAGCAGCAGGGGCGCGGCCACCACGGCGATCAACACCCAGAAGATCAGCAGCAGCCAACCCGGTGCGTGGCTCCAGGCGCCCATCGCCAGCAGGTAGACGGCAACCACGCCCAGGGCGGGCAGGGGCGCGACGCGGCGGTGTGCGAGGTAGGCAATGCCGACCACCAGCACCAGTATCCACAACAACAGCATATTCAATCCTCCGTGAAACCAGGGGCGAAACCACCAGGGAGCTTAGTCGGCATCCGAACAAGCGGGGTGATCAGGGTGTAACGAGATTTGGCCGATTCGTCGTTATCTCCCCGGCAGGCCTGTGGTTAGACTCCAGGCTTCCTTCGGAGATAAAGCTCATGGATACCTACCTGAGTCCCAGCCGCTTCATCGATAGTGACCACCCTGCGGTGGTGGAGTTCGCCGAAAAACACCGTGGAACCCGTACGGATTTTAGTGACCAGGCAGTCAGCCTCTACTACGCCGTACGTGAGGCGATTCGCTATAACCCCTACACCTTCAGCCGCGACCCAGACACATTAAGTGCCAGCTTCGCCCTGGCCGCCGGCGAAAGCTATTGCGTGCCCAAGGCCACGTTACTTGCCGCCTGCGCCCGCCATTGCGGGATCCCGGCGCGCATCGGCCTGGCGGATGTGCGCAATCATTTGTCGACGCCGCGCCTGATCGCCTTGCTCAAGAGTGATGTGTTTGCCATGCACGGCTATACCGAGCTTTACCTGAATGATCGCTGGGTCAAGGCCACGCCCGCGTTCAACCAACAACTGTGTGATGTATTCGATGTTCCGCCGCTGGAGTTCGACGGCCTCCACGACAGCGTCTTCCACGCGTTTAACCGTCAAGGCCTGCGTTCGATGGAATACGTGGTCGACCACGGGCAATTTCCTGACGTGCCCGAGGCCTTTTTCTTCGCTCATATCCAGCAGTGTTACCCGCATCTGTTCACCGAGGACCAGCCGCCGTTACTCGGCGACATGCAGAGCGATTTGAGCCGCGCGTGAACCGGCGTATGCTGCTGCCTTCATCCAGCCATGTTCATCCACAAGAAAGGCGCGGTCATGCTGAAAATCTGGGGTCGTAAAAATTCATCAAACGTCAGGAAGGCACTGTGGTGCGCCGAGGAACTCGGCCTGGACTATGAAGCAATTGATGCGGGCGGGGCTTTTGGTGTGGTCGACACGCCGCAATATCGGGCATTGAACCCCAACGGCCGGGTGCCGATGATCGAAGACGGCGACTTCGTGCTGTGGGAGTCCAATACCATCGTGCGTTACCTCTGCGCCAAGCAGGCCTCCAACTGGTATCCGACAGAAGTGAAAGCCCGGGCCAACGCGGAAAAGTGGATGGATTGGACCACCTCCACTTTTGCCGAACCGTTCAAGATTGTGTTCTGGGGCGTGCTGCGCACCCCAGCGGACAAACAGAACTGGGACAACATCCACGCCGGTCGCCAGGCCTGTATCGATGTGCTCAAAACCGTTGATGAAGCGCTGGCTACACAGCCGTATCTGTCGGGCAACGAGATCGGCATGGGCGATATTCCCCTGGGCAGCTTTATCTACGCCTGGTTCGAAATGCCCATCGAACGGCCTGCGATGCCCAATCTAGAGGCTTGGTATGCGCGCCTGCAACAACGTCCGGCCTACCGCAAAGCGGTCATGACTGCGTTGACTTAATACCCACTATTAATACGGGTGACTGTACTTGTGCGGCGCGGGCAAGCACCATGCTTGTCATGCGCCGCCGTTGAACTACCTGGGCTGCGCCCTCATCTACTCTTTCTATTCCCTTCTTTGGTGCGTAATCCGATATGAGTTCCGCTCTGTCCATCCGGCAGCTAACCAAAACCTACGGCAACGGTTTCCAGGCCCTGAGTGGTATCGATCTGGACGTTGCCGAAGGTGACTTCTTCGCCTTGCTCGGCCCCAACGGTGCCGGCAAATCCACCACCATCGGTATCCTCTCGACCCTGGTCAACAAGACCAGCGGCACGGTGAATATCTTTGGCCATGACCTGGACAAATCCCCGGCGGCGCTCAAGCGTTCCATCGGCGTGGTGCCCCAGGAATTCAACTTCAACCAGTTTGAAAAGACCTTCGACATCGTCGTGACCCAGGCCGGTTATTACGGCATCCCGGCGAAGATCGCCAAGGAACGCGCCGAGCAGTACCTGACCCAACTGGGCCTGTGGGACAAGCGCGACGTGCCTTCGCGTTCGCTGTCCGGCGGCATGAAGCGGCGCCTGATGATCGCCCGCGCATTGGTGCATGAGCCGCGCCTGCTGATCCTCGACGAGCCCACTGCCGGCGTGGACATCGAACTGCGTCGCTCGATGTGGACCTTTCTCACCGAGCTGAACGAGAAGGGCATCACCATCATCCTCACCACCCACTACCTGGAAGAGGCTGAGCAGCTGTGCCGCAACATCGGCATCATCGACCACGGCACCATTGTCGAGAACACCAGCATGCGTAACCTGCTGGGCCAGTTGCATGTGGAAACCTTCTTGCTCGACCTGAAAAACAACCTGTCGGCGCCGCCGCAACTGCTCGGTTACCCGAGTCGCCTGGTGGACAGCCATACCCTGGAAGTGCAGGTGGACAAGGCCATGGGCATCACCGCGCTGTTCACGCAGTTGGCGACCCAGAACATCGAAGTGCTGAGCCTGCGTAACAAAACCAATCGCCTTGAGGAGTTGTTCGTGTCCCTGGTGGAGAAAAATCTGGCGAAGGTGGCGGTATGAGTTCCGAACTGCAACCCAACCTCGTCGCGCTTCAAACCATCGTCTATCGCGAAGTGAAGCGCTTTACCCGGATCTGGCCGCAGACCCTGCTGCCGCCGGCGATCACCATGGTCCTGTACTTCGTGATCTTCGGTAACCTGATTGGCCGTCAGATTGGCGACATGGGTGGCTTCACCTACATGGAGTACATCGTGCCGGGGCTGATCATGATGTCGGTGATCACCAACTCCTATGGCAACGTGGTTTCCAGTTTTTTCGGCAGCAAGTTCCAGCGCTCCATCGAAGAACTGATGGTGTCGCCGGTGTCGCCGCATACCATCCTGATCGGCTACACCTTGGGTGGTGTGCTGCGTGGCTTGATGGTGGGCGTGATCGTGACCCTGCTCTCGCTGTTCTTCACCCACCTGCAGGTGCATCACCTCGGGGTCACCATTCTGGTGGTGGTTCTGACGGCGACGATCTTCTCGCTGCTGGGCTTCATCAACGCCGTGTTTGCGCGCAACTTCGATGATATTTCGATCATTCCGACCTTCGTGCTCACGCCGCTGACCTACTTGGGCGGGGTGTTCTACTCCATTACCCTGCTGCCGCCGTTCTGGCAGACCGTGTCGCTGGCCAACCCGGTGCTGCACATGGTCAACGCCTTCCGCTACGGCATTCTGGGGGTGTCGGACATCAAGATCAGCGTGGCAATCACCTTCATGCTGGTGGCGACTGTGGTGCTGTATATCGGCTGCGCGAAGCTGCTGGTGAGTGGGCGCGGGATGCGCACCTAACGCATTGCATGCACGCTGTATAAATGTGGGAGCGGGCTTGCTCGCGAATGCTGGGTGTCAGTCACCGGAAATATTGACTGAACCACCGCATTCGCGAGCAAGCCCGCTCCCACATTCGGTTTTGTGCAGGGTTTTAGATTTTCAGGGCCAGATCGATCAGCTCATGCAGCTCTTCAACCGGCAACGGTGCGCTGGAAAACAGGCTGCGATACACCGTGGGGGCCGCGATCAGGTTCAGCAGGCGATCCAGGCTTGGCAACACCTCGACGCTGCCCTGATAGCGGTCGAGGATGACCTGCAACTGGCCCATCAGGATGTGGCTGCAATAGTCCCTGGGATGACTGCACTGCACGTCGCGCATCATGTTGCGGCCCAGGTCGGAGCTCATTTCATCCAGGTATTGTTCGCCCCAGGCGCGCAGGTCACCGCGTAGGCTGCCGGTGTTGGCCGGCTCGCTGTCCGGGCGCAGGCGCTCCAACGCTACATCGGCGAGCAGCGCCGCGAGGTCGCCCCAGCGTCGGTAGATGGTGGAGGGCGTAACGCCCGCGCGTGCAGCAATCATCGGCACGGTCACGCTGGAGCGCTCATGGGCTTCCAGCAGTTCGCGCGCGGCGTTATGCACTGATTCTTGGACCCGGGCACTGCGGCCTCCCGGGCGAAGGCCTTCTTTGATCGCCATGCACAAAACCTTAACACAAAGAATTTGCTTTAAGCGCTTTCCAGTAGCACACTCGGCAAAAGCAAAATATTAGCTTTAGCGGAGCGTGCCCATGTCCAGTAATCCTTCACACCGTGCCAACCTGGCCTTCCTGGTGATCACGGTGTTGACCTTCCTCGCCGCGTCCAGCGCGCCGACGCCGCTGTATCAGGTGTATCAGGACAATCTGCACTTTTCGGCGGCAATGCTCACGGTGATCTTTGGCGTATACGCCGTGAGTTTGCTGGTAGCGCTGCTGACCGTCGGCTCGCTGTCGGATCACCTGGGGCGCAAGCCAGTAATCTTCACGGCATTGCTGCTGAACATTCTGGCGATGCTGTTGTTTATCGACGCCGACAGCACCGCGTACCTCATCGCCGCCCGCGCATTGCAAGGCTTTGCGACCGGCATGGCCACGGCGGTGCTGAGCGCGACGCTGCTCGATACCGATCGCCTGCGCGGCCCGATGCTCAATAGCCTGGCGCCTTTGTTGGGCATGGCCAGTGGCGGCCTGGGCAGTGGTTTGCTGGTGGAATACGCGCCCCGGCCAACCCAGCTGATTTATCTGACGATGCTCGCCTTGATGGTGGCGCAGGCGCTGTATGTGTGGCGTTTGCCGGAAACGGTCAGCCGGATTCCGGGTGCCTTGAAATCCCTGGCGCCGACCCTGCATGTGCCCGAACAGGCGCGCCGGGCCCTGTGGCTGGCGATGCCGCTGAATGTGGCGGTGTGGGCACTCGGCGGATTCTTTTCCTCCCTGGCACCTTCGCTGGTGCGGGCGGCGACCGGCTCGACCTCGCACCTGATCGGCGGCGGGTTGGTGGCCGTGGTCACCTTGAGCGGTGCGGTGATGATCTACAGCCTGCGGGATCGCCCGGCGGACAAGGTCATGCGTCTGTCGGCCGTGCTGTTGGCGGTGGGCGTGGCCTTGCTGTTGGTGGCGGTGCAGAGCGCGAGCCTGACGCTGTTTTTTGTCGCCAGTGTGATCGCGGGCTTCGGCTTTGGCGGCGGATTCATGGGCAGTGTCCGCAGCATTGTGGGCCTGGCGTTGCCTCACGAACGGGCCGGATTGATGTCGGCTTTCTACGTGCTGAGCTACCTGGCGTTCTGCTTGCCGGCGCTGCTGGCGGGTAACTTGAGCCACGTGTATGGCCTGATCGTGACCACGGATGGCTACGGCGCGGTGCTGATCCTGTTGGCCCTGGGGGCGCTGGTCGGTCTGCTGATGCAGGATTCGGCACGGGCCAGGGCGACGACGGGCGGCTGATGGGTAATAATCGTTGCCTCGTATTCGCCTGACCGAGAGGCAAGCATGAAGATCATCCGTAGCAAGGACTTCACCGGCAGCCGTGCTTGGGAGGCGCTGGATATCGCCAACATGAACGGCATCACCACGCGCCTGCACTGGACCGACCAGCCGTACCGCTGGCACATCAATGACGGTGAAGAAGTGTTTGTGGTGCTGGATGGCCGGGTGCAGATGCACTATCGCGACAATGGCTTCGAACAGGTGGCGGAACTGTGCGTCGGCGACATCTTCTACGCCAGTGTCGGCACCGAGCACGTGGCTCACCCTCAGGGCCCGGCGCGCATTCTGGTGATCGAAAGCGAAGGCAGCGTTTGACGCTATATTTGTAAAACAGATAACAGATAGAGATATTACCCGTTATATAGATATTCGATCGGGTTCTACCATGGTCTCAACCTCAAACGAGGAAGAGGATTGCCATCATGACCTGCTCGAACACCATCAGCTACAAACCCTTCAGTCACTTGACCCGTCCACGGGAAGTGATCCGCCAGTTCACCCCGAACTGGTTCGCCGCGACCATGGGCACCGGCGTGCTCGCGCTGGCGCTGGCGCAACTGCCGTTCAATTTACCTGGCTTGCACGCGATTGCCGAAGCACTGTGGCTCTTCACCATCGGCCTGTTTGTGCTGTTCAGCGGGTTGTACGCGGCCCGTTGGGTGATGTTTTTCCATGAGGCGCGGCGAATTTTCGGACACTCCACGGTGTCGATGTTCTTCGGCACGATTCCCATGGGGCTGGCGACGATTCTCAATGGCCTGCTGTTGTTCGGCCTGCCGCGTTGGGGCAGCGACGTGATCCCCCTGGCTGAAGCGCTGTGGTGGCTGGATGTGGCCATGGCCCTGGCCTGCGGTGTGCTGATCCCGTTCATGATGTTCACCCGCCAGGAACACAGCATCGACCAGATGACCGCCGTCTGGCTGTTGCCGGTGGTGGCTGCCGAAGTCGCCGCCGCTAGCGGTGGCCTGCTCGCACCACACCTGGCAGATGCCCATTCGCAACTGGTGATGCTGGTGACCAGCTACGTGCTGTGGGCGTTTTCCCTGCCGGTGGCGTTCAGCATCCTCACTATCCTGATGCTGCGCATGGCCCTGCATAAACTGCCTCATGCCAATATGGCCGCGTCGAGCTGGCTGGCGTTGGGCCCCATTGGCACCGGGGCGCTGGGCATGCTGTTGCTGGGGGGCGATGCGCCGGCCATTTTCGCGGCCAATGGTTTGCCAGGTGTCGGCGAAATGGCCAACGGCCTGGGGCTGGTGGCGGGCATTACCCTGTGGGGCTTCGGCCTGTGGTGGATGCTGATCGCGGTCTTGATCACCCTGCGTTACCTGCGCGCCGGCATCCCGTTCAACCTCGGCTGGTGGGGCTTTACCTTTCCACTGGGTGTGTACGCTCTGGCAACGCTTAAGCTGGCGAGCCTGTTGCACCTGGGTTTCTTCAGTGTTTTCGGCAGTGTGTTGGTGGCGGCATTGGCGCTGATGTGGCTGATCGTGGCCAAGCGCACGGTGCAGGGGGCTTATAAAGGTGAGCTTTTTGTTTCGCCTTGCATTGCGGGACTAGGGAATAAGTAAGCCGGATTAGGTAAAGTCGTGGCCTGAATGCTTTTACAAAAAAATAGGCCACGCAGGAACACGGACGATGAGCCACCCCTCGCAATTCACTTTGCTGCGCACACGGCGTTTCCTGCCGTTTTTCATCACCCAGTTGCTGGGCGCGTTCAACGACAACATCTTCAAGCAATCGCTGATCCTCGCCATTCTCTACAAGCTCACCATCGACGGTGACCGCTCGATCTGGGTCAACCTCTGCGCGTTGCTGTTTATCCTGCCGTTCTTCCTGTTCTCGGCCCTGGCCGGGCAGTTTGGCGAGAAATTCAACAAGGATGCGTTGATCCGCGCGATCAAAATCGGCGAGATCGTGATCATGGCCGTGGGCGCGACGGGCTTCCTCACCAATCACCTGGAACTGATGCTGCTGGCGCTGTTTGCCATGGGCACTCACTCGGCGCTGTTCGGGCCGGTGAAGTACTCGATCATGCCCCAGGCTTTGCACGAAGATGAGCTGGTGGGCGGCAACGGCCTGGTGGAGATGGGCACCTTCCTGGCGATCCTGGCCGGGACCATTGGTGCCGGGATCATGATGTCGTCTACCCATTACGCGCCAGTGGTGTCGGTGGCGATCGTCGGTGTGGCGGTGCTGGGTTACCTCGCCAGCCGCAGCATTCCGCGCGCGGCGGCGTCGACCCCTGGGTTGCGCCTGAACTGGAACATTTTCAGCGAATCCTGGGCCACCTTACGTCTGGGGCTGGGGCAGACGCCCGCCGTTTCGCGTTCCATCGTTGGTAACTCATGGTTCTGGTTTGTCGGTGCGATCTACCTGACGCAGATCCCGGCCTACGCCAAGGAATGGTTGTACGGCGACGAGACCGTGGTGACGCTGATCCTCACCGTGTTTTCGGTGGGCATCGCGCTCGGCTCGATGCTCTGCGAAAAACTCTCCGGGCGTAAGGTGGAAATCGGCCTGGTGCCGTTCGGTTCATTCGGCCTGACCGTGTTTGGCCTGCTGCTGTGGTGGCACTCCGGCGGCTTCCCGCAGAACGTGCAGGCCAACGACTGGCTCGCCGTGCTCAGCTATGGCCAGGCCTGGTGGGTGCTGTTGGATATCCTTGGCCTGGGCGTGTTTGGCGGCTTTTATATCGTGCCGCTGTACGCGCTGATTCAGTCGCGTACCGCCGAGAATGAGCGGGCGCGGGTGATTGCGGCCAACAACATCCTCAATGCACTGTTCATGGTGGTCTCGGCCATCGTGTCGATCCTGTTGCTCAGTGTCGCCAAGCTGTCGATCCCCGAGTTGTTCCTGGTGGTGTCGCTGCTCAACATCGCGGTCAACACCTACATCTTCAAGATCGTTCCCGAGTTCACCATGCGTTTCATGATCTGGCTGCTCAGCCATTCCATGTACCGCGTGGAGCACCGCAACCTGGAGGCGATCCCGGATGAAGGCGCGGCGTTGCTGGTGTGCAACCACGTGTCGTTTGTCGATGCGCTGCTGATTGGCGGCGCGGTGCGTCGGCCGATTCGCTTTGTCACGTACTACAAGATCTACCGTTTGCCGGTGCTGAACTTTATCTTCCGCACCGCCGGGGCGATTCCGATTGCCGGGCGTCATGAAGATATCCAGATCTATGAAAAGGCCTTCACGCGGATTGCGCAGTACCTGAAGGACGGTGAGTTGGTGTGCATCTTCCCCGAGGGCAAGCTGACCGCCGATGGCGAGATGAATGAGTTTCGCGGGGGCGTGACGCGGATTCTGGAAGAGACGGCGGTGCCGGTGATTCCCATGGCGTTGCAGGGGTTATGGGGGAGTTTCTTCAGCCGCGATCCGAAGAAGGGCTTGTTCCATCGCATCTGGTCGCGGGTGGTGTTGGTGGCGGGGGAGCCAGTAGGGGTAGAAGCTGCCACTCCCGCGCAGCTACAGGAAAAAGTCACCCAGCTACGCGGCACTGTTCTGTAGGCGCCCGGCTTGCCGGCGATGGCGATCTTCAGGCCGCCATCGCCGGCAGGGTTATGTGGAGATTTTCAGGCCAATAAGCCCACAAATGATCAGCGCCACACTCGCCAAGCGGAACAACGCCATGGACTCCCCAAACAGGATGATCCCGGCAATCACGGTGCCCACGGCGCCCACGCCGGTCCAGATGGCATAGGCCGTGCCCAGCGGCAGCTCCTTCATGGCCAGCCCCAGCAGGCCGAGGCTGACGGCCATGGCGGCAATCGTCAAAGCCGTGGGCAAAGGCTTGCTGAAACCATCGGTGTATTTGAGGCCGACGGCCCAGCCAACTTCAAACAGACCCGCAAAAAACAGAATGATCCAGGACATGATGACCTCCTAACGTTAGGTGGGGTCGTCCCCGGAATAGGCGCTTGAAGCGTCGCGGGGTCGTCCCCGCGCAGCTCGGTAGAGTGCCGAAAAGTGCTCGGCTGATCAAGTTTGCGGGGTGTTCTCCAGCACGCGGCGGTCTTCCTTTTCGCTCATGCGGCGGAAGTAGGTCGACAGCAACGCCCCGGAAATATTGTGCCAGACGCTGAACAGCGCACTCGGCACCGCCGCCAATGGCGAAAAGTGCGCGCTGGCCAAGGCGGCGCCCAGCCCGGAGTTCTGCATGCCCACTTCCAGCGCCAGCGACTTGCGCTGTGCCAATGGCAGCTTGAACACGCGGCCGGTGAAGTAACCCAGCAGGTAACCAAAGCTGTTGTGCAGCATCACCACCGCCATGATCAACAGGCCCGACTCGGCAATCTTCGCCTGGCTCGCCGCCACCACCGCGGCGACGATGATCACGATGCTCACCACTGACACCAGCGGCAATACATCCACCGCATGGCGCACCCGATCACCGAGCAGACGTTGCGCCAGTACGCCGAGCACGATCGGCAGCAGCACCACTTGCAGGATCGACCAGAACAACTCCATGAACGACACCGGCAGCCAGGCCGACGCCAGCAGCCAGATCAGCGCCGGGGTGAGCAGTGGGGCGAGGAGGGTGGTGACGGCGGCGATGGCCACCGACAGCGCCAGATCGCCACGGGCCAACCAGGTCATCACGTTGGATGAGGTGCCGCTTGGGCAGCAACCGACCAGGATCACGCCGACGGCGATCTCCGGCGGCAGGTGGAACGCCTGGCACAGCAACCACGCCACGCCCGGCATGATCACAAAGTGCGCGACCACGCCCAAGGCCACGCGCCATGGATGGCGGGCGACCTCGGCGAAGTCATCGAGTTTGAGGGTCAGCCCCATGCCGAACATCACCAGGCCCAGCAACGGGACGATGGCGCTTTTCAGACCGATGAACCAGTTGGGTTCGAGGAAAGCGACGACGGCGAAGAGCAATACCCAGTAGGCGAAGGTATTGCCGACGAAGCGGCTCAAGGCGGCGAGTGCGCGCATGGGGATGTCCTTTTATTAGAGAGGTAGTCGGAGTGGAAACCGGATCCAAATGTGGGAGCGGGCTTGCTCGCGAATGCGGTGGATCAGTCAACATATTCAGTGACTGGCACACCGCATTCGCGAGCAAGCCCGCTCCCACAGTTTGATCTTCACAAGGCGTTAAATGCCCTGTGGTGTCTCTTCACCGCCCAGTGCTTCAACCAGCGCCGGGATGAAATCGCCGAACGTCAGCATCATCAATGTGAAGCTTGCATCCAGTTGGCCCAGGGCCTCGTCGCCGCCGTCCTGTTCCGCCTGGTCTTGCAACAGGTCTTCGAACTTCAGGCGCTTGACGGTCATTTTGTCGTCAAGCATGAAGGACAGCTTGTCCTGCCAGGCCAGGGACAATTGGGTCACGACTTTGCCGGTGGTCAGGTGCAGTTGGATCTCTTGGCCGGTCAGGTCCTGGCGCTTGCAGCGCACGATGCCGCCGTCTTCGTGGGTGTCGCGCAACTCGCATTCGTCGAGGACGAAGAAGTCATCGGCCGGCTTCTGGGTAGTGACCCAGTCGGTCATGATTGCGGTTGGCGCAGTTTTTACCGTGAGTGGGCGAACCGGCAGGGTGCCGATCACTTCCCGCAGGGTCGACAGCAGGTCTTCAGCGCGTTTCGGGCTGGCCGAGTTGACCAGGATCAGGCCCTGTTTCGGCGCGATGGCGGCGAAGGTGGAGGAGCGACGGATAAAGGCGCGTGGCAGGAAGGCCTGGATGATTTCATCCTTGATCTGATCGCGTTCCTTTTTATAGACCTTGCGCATTTGCTCGGCCTCGATTTCTTCGACTTTCTCTTTCAGTGCGTCACGCACTACGCTGCCCGGCAGGATGCGTTCTTCCTTGCGCGCGGCAATCAGCAGGAAATCTCCGCTGACGTGAACCAGGGGAGCGTCTTCACCTTTACCAAAAGGCGCGACGAAACCGTAGGTAGTCAATTCCTGGCTCGCGCAAGGGCGCGCCAGTTTGGTGGCCATGGCCGCTTCCAACGCCTCGGCATCAACAGGCAGATCTTGGGTCAGGCGATAGATAAGCAGGTTCTTGAACCACATGGGGTGAGTCTCTCCTTTATACAAAGGGGGGCATTATTCTCTTGATAACGTCCCAGGCCAACCCTGCCTAAGCCATTGGAAGCTATCAAAAAAAAGATTTAAGAAAGTGCTTGCCAGACTCAAGGTCGCTCCGTAGAATGCGCGCCACACCGAAACGAAGGGTGATTAGCTCAGCTGGGAGAGCGTCTGCCTTACAAGCAGAATGTCGGCGGTTCGATCCCGTCATCACCCACCATTCGTTTTATGTGTTACGCGCAGCGGTAGTTCAGTCGGTTAGAATACCGGCCTGTCACGCCGGGGGTCGCGGGTTCGAGTCCCGTCCGCTGCGCCATATTCGGTAACCTGGAACACTGAACGCCAGGTCACCACAGAAAGCCCGCTTAATCGCGGGCTTTTCTTTGTCCGGAATATGGCAAAAAATCGCGATTTAAACTTTTTTTACATAAATTGCATTTAAATCAAGACATTACGATTTTTTGGTGTATGATGCGCCCACACCGAAACGAAGGGTGATTAGCTCAGCTGGGAGAGCGTCTGCCTTACAAGCAGAATGTCGGCGGTTCGATCCCGTCATCACCCACCATTCGTTTTACGTGTTACGCGCAGCGGTAGTTCAGTCGGTTAGAATACCGGCCTGTCACGCCGGGGGTCGCGGGTTCGAGTCCCGTCCGCTGCGCCATATTTGCTTCCACTAAGGCCCACTGAACGCCTGGAAGTCACGGAAATAGCGGCCTTGCGCCGCTTTTTTCGTTTTCTGAATTCCACCGGAATCCATCTCCAGCCACGGTTTTTAAGTACACATTTAAGTACACCGCTGGCACAGCCTTTTACGATTCCTTGCGCATCAATTTTCGCATTGGTCCGTCTACTGCTTGATTGTATTCCCCTCCTTGATGCAAAAGGAGGTGTCTGATGGCTCTGACAGATACAGCGATCAAGCAAGCCAAGCCCGCCAGCAAGCCTTATACGTTAACTGATGGGGATGGCTTATCTCTGCAAGTGCCCACGACGGGTTCGAAGCGCTGGCATTTCCGTTTCTATTGGCATGACAAGCAATTGCGTATTTCCCTTGGTATCTATCCCGACGTCAGTCTCAAGGAGGCTCGCCAGCGGAGAGAGGCTGCACGCGCGCTGGTGGCCAATAATATTGATCCCCGCTCACATCGTCGCGCCGAACGCCAAAAAGCCTCTCACGCCGCCAACAACACGTTTGAAGCAGTTGCTGGTCGCTGGCATGAGTTTCGAAGTAAAAAGCTGACGAAAAGTAAGAAGGGCAGTGCAGGGCAAGCGAGCAAATACCTGAAGAAGGACATGTTGCCGTGTTTAGGCGATCTTCCGATCTCAGATATTTCTCGTGGTGACGTGCTGGAGCTCATTAGGCGAATTGAGCGCAGAGGGGCGCTGGTCTCTGCTCGAAAGGTGCGCACCTGGCTCAACCAGATCTTTCGTTTTGCCATGGCGGAAGGGGTCGTTGATGTGAACCCGGCAGCAGATCTTGATATCGTTGCCGAGACGCCGCGGCCAGTTCGCCATAATCCCTTCCTCCAGGTAAATGAACTTCCAGGACTGCTCAGGACCGTCACCCATTATGGGTGTGCGGAAGCGACACGGCTTGGTATTCGTCTCTTGCTGTTGACAGGGGTGCGTACAGGAGAGCTGCGGGCGGCGACGCCAGACCAATTCGACCTCGACAAGGGGATCTGGCTGGTGCCGCCGGAGGGTGTGAAGCAACTCCGGAGTCGTGTTCGAACCCAGGGGAATGAGATCCCATCTTATGTGATTCCACTGTCTACCCAAGCAATTGCAATTGTGCAGCGGCTAATGCAGTTAAGGGCGCGCGGTGCGCGGTACCTGCTGGTTCACCGATACGAACCGCAGAAAATGATCAGTGAAAATACCCTTAACACCGCGATCAGTCGTATGGGTTACAAAGGAAGGCTCACCGGGCATGGCATCAGGGCCACCATCTCAACGGCGCTCAACGAGGTTGGCTTTGTAGAAGAGTGGATTGAGGCGCAGCTTTCCCATGCTGATGCGAACCAAATTCGAGCTGCATACAATCATGCGGAATACGTCGAGCCGAGACGTAGGATGATGCAATACTGGGCGGACTTATTAGATGCACTGGAGGTAGGCGTTCCGCTCCCTGAACCTGAAGCGTACATGTCGCAAATCGGACGACCTTCAACTGATTTTATGAGCTTGAAGCGCGTAGCTGTTGATTAGCAGTCCGATTCAGGCTATGCGATCAAGGTCAGGGAGGATAGAGTTGATAAGACCAAGGATTCACGTACTGCGGCTGATCGCCGATCAGGGAGGAAGGGCTTCGAGAAAGCCAAAGTGTGGAACAACGGTGAGTGCTACCAATGCGATCAACTGGTGCGACGAAATCGCATACGAATCAAGAGTGGAGGTATTTCTCCGTGGGGTTGCTTGACGCCTGAGATAATCACTCGACTACTAGAATGCGGCGCTAGGCTTTTCATGGATCCTCCTAATAGTCTGCTAGTCTGCCTTCAGCTAGAGAGGCGGGATTGCGTTGCTTCTGTAAATACCGTTTTAGTTTGGATGCCGATTGCGTCCCCACAGGCGGGCAGATATCTCCTGCGCCGCTTGGCATTTCATGTGTTGTTGCCACATCATGACGGGAGAGGCTGTGTAAATCAGGTCTCCTGTGCTGCCCGAACGTGGAGCAAACGGTCCACCTAGCACTTCACACCATCGGCTGGCGCGCATTTCAGGATCTATGCTCCTAGGTATGCGAAGTCGTGCTTGGCAGGCCCGTGGAAATCTTCCGCGAAGATCAAGACGGCGGTCAGGACGCGGTGTTTCTCATTTCTGCAGAAAACGACGCGCTGCTGATCGGAACCGTGCAATGCAAGCATACGTCCGATGCAACAAAGGCATTGAAGCTCAGTGATCTCACTACCTAAATTGCTCATGTCGAGGAACTGGTCAAAGCCGGTCAAGCAGAGGCCTACGCCTTCATGACGAACATGAGTGTAGATGCGCCCGTAGCAGCCGCAATGCGTGCTAAAATCCGCGCGATTGACGTGCGTAAGCCGCACATTCTCGGTCGCCAGTATATCGTACGTGTTATCAGGAGCAGCGCGCGCCTCCGGGCCCTCTTTCCGCAGGTCTACGGCCTAGGCGACCTCACCTAGATCGTAGATGAGCGGCTCAGCGAACAGAGCCGCGCGTTGCTTGACAGCTGGATTCCAAAGCTTCGCACCTATGTTCTTAGCTAGGCTCATCGGGATGCGGTCAACGCGATCTCTGAGCACGGAGTAGTACTGCTACTCGGTAATCTCTCTAGCGGTAAATCCGCGATTGGCGCCATCGTGTCGACCATAGCGTCGGAAAATCCAGACAACACCGTACTTGCTCTAACCAGCCCACGCAACTTTGAGGCCGGTTGGAATCCTAATGATCCAGGGCGCTTCTTCTGGATCGACGATGCCTTCGGCTCCAATGTGCTACGCGACGACTATGTGCAGGACTGGACGTCTGCCTTCTCCAAGTTGCGGGCCGCGATCAAGCATGGCAATCGATTTCTTCTAACTTCCCGAAAACATATCCATGAAGCGGCGCGGCGCCGGCTCGGGCAGCGCAACCTTGCCCAATTCGCAGACCGCAGCGCCGTGGTGGATGTTGGCGAGTCGACGTTCGAAGAGAAGACGCAGATTCTCTATAATCATGTAAATTTTGGTGAGCAGAGCCAGAGTTGGCGTTCGAGAATCAAATCGCATCTAACCGTTTTCGCTGCGCTTCGCGATTTTCTCCCTTGGATCGCCGAACCTCTTGGCGATCCAAGCTTCAACAAGGGCCTAGCGCCCCGCGAAGCTCACTCGTACGCTTTATGAAGGAGCCGACAGAGCGCTTTAGATTATCAGCTGCAGGCCGCGCTCATCCTCGTGTATGTCCATCAGGCCTGATTCGATCCTAGCGATCATGACGCTTCGGCCGCACAGGCGGTCGCTGAGCTGACTGGATACACTCTCACTAAGATTGAGGATTGTTTCGCTGAGCTGAAAGGCTCGTTCTTGAATCTTCCCGGATTAAAATGGACGATCGCCCATCCGACGATCTCCGATGCCCTAACGGAGATTCTGCGCCAGAAGCCCCATATGATGTCGACGCTCATACGAGGCGCGACTATCGACACTATTCTCAGCGGTTTCACGTTCGAGGGCTCGCCGCTCATTCGAGATATGCTTGTCATCCAGACAACGTTCGACGAATTGCACCGCAATTGGAAGCTGTTCCACTTCCTCTCCTTTCGTTCGAGCGCGGCCGTGTTCGTCAAAGCCGTCGAGCAATTTCCCAATCTCGATGCAATAAGGGCGTTGGTCGATGACGAAAAGCAAGTCACCGCTCTTGACCTCACTGCCTTCCCGGTAAGCTGGCTGAGTGATGTCGCCATCAGCACGAGGGAGAATCTCTACTGTTTCAATTGCACCTACTCGCCCATTGAAATTATCCCAGGTTCTTACCGTTGAAGGGATGCTCTGGTCACCGCGACAGGGAAGGGGGCTTGATCGGGCTCCATACGGTAACCACTGATTAACAATGTAGTCGCGAAAACTCCGTTAATGGTCATTAAGTTGGCACGCACAAGAGTACATTGCTAATATGTATTTACGAGTAGACTAGTTTTCAATTTGGGGATTTCTCGTCAGTCGATTGATTGGTGCTAGTAGCTTCTTTTTTTCTTGTTCAGTCTTTTCGCGCACTTTCCCTTCGTGCTTCGCAGTTTCCGCCTGTTGTTGAGCAAAAATGCCCTAGTCCTTTCATGAGACATCTGCAGTGCTTCCGCGCCGTCAGAAGCATGTGCGAAAAATGGGAGAGTTAAAATTAGCATTGAAATAATCTTCGCAAAGTTTTTCATGGTGTTTCCTCAGGTTTGACGCGCAATGAAGCGCCAGATAAAATTTAGGTTAGATATGCACTTGGGGTAGCTGTGTAATTAAGACTCAATAAGCGAGTACGGGAAACCTCTCCTGAGGGAAAGTGTTAGGTTTAAAGAGGGAAGATGCATTCAAATAAAAAAATTTACGGGGTCGTAGTTCTGGATTTTTGTCCGGACGGTATTAACGTAATGTTATCTCTATTGTGATGTTGGTAAGGTTCATGGTTATGAGTCAATAATAGCGCGCTGATAATCGTTATTAGGCTTCTTTTTTGCGTGTATGACGAGCAGCAGGTCCCGTGGAATTCAGCCGTGCTCACGGTATGTCATTAGCGTACGATGACTACGTACAACGGTTAATCTAGACTGTGTATCTCAGTGCTATTAGTGAGGCAACCTGATCCAATCGAAGTGTTTATGTACCTATGTCCTCGTTGGTCTTAACGTTAGAAAGATGCACAGCGGTTTCTACGTATGGGCTGGGTGTTCGATCAAGCTGTGGATACGTGTACTTTAGAAAAAAACGATACTCAGATAAACTGGGTCGATACATTTTGTTTTTACGGAAACCCGTACAATGGCATTTGATCGATTGGAAGCGATGCGAGCATTTTGTCGAATCGTTGAAGTGGGCAGTTTCAGTCGCGCTGCTGAGTCGTTGAATCTGGCCAAGACGACGATTTCCGGTCAGGTTCAGGCTCTAGAGAACCTACTGGGCATAAAGTTACTGCATCGGACGACCCGGAAGGTTTCCACGACTGCCGAAGGCGCGGCCTACTACCGCCGCGCTCGAATTGTCCTGGAGGACGTCAGCGAGCTTGAAGCTTCTGTTTCTCGAAATCGCAACGCAATTCGCGGCCATATCAAGATCGAAATGCCGTCCCCAGTAGGTATTTTGTTGATAGCTCCCTCATTACCGGACTTCGCTGCCAGGTTCCCTGAGATACACCTGGAGATCAGTTGCAATGAGCGCGTCATAGATCTTGTAGAGGAGGGCGTGGATTGCGCCATTCGCGTCGGGCGCGTTTCGGATCAAAATCTGATCTCCCGCCCAATTGGAGTGATGCGTTACTGTTTTTGCGCTGCTCCTTCCTATCTGGTTCGCGCCCCGAACCTTGATGCCCCCTCCCATCTTGCTGAGCATAAACACCTAGGCTTCAAGTTCCCGGCGACTAACAGGCGACATCTGCCTACACTTATGCGCGGAGAAGAACGTTTCACACTTGATCACCCTCCAACGGTGTATTTCAACAACGGCGCAGCTGCAGCTGCAGCCGCTGTGGCGGGACTAGGTGTGGCGTTTCTTCCTAGGGCGCAAGCCGATTCACATCTTAGAATAGGAAGTCTGGTCGAAGTGTTAGCTGATTGGCAAATGGCGAGCTTGCCTGTCTCATTGGTATATCCCGCGACCCGTGACCTTTCGGCAAGAGTTCGGACTTTTGCCGACTGGGCTACTACTTTAATCGCGAAAGATCCTCTGTGGGCTCCAAAATAGTGTTTAAAGCCGAGCTAGTGTCCTCACAGTTTCTCGGGATAAGGCTCGACGTGAGTAATATATTGAATGGAGAGCGGGCAAAAAATATAATCGTTAACACGGGAGTTTCATAAGGCTGCGCTAATCATCGTTTCCTCTCTGATGGGTGAAATTCGTCAATGGAGGGATTTGCTAAGACAGAAGACCTGATGGGTTAGTTGGTTCGATATTTTTAATGTTCAGATAATCAAGGCAAGGTATCCACTGGATTTGACGTGACCAGCCATAAGAATTTAGCCCCATCGTGAGAGGGCGTCGGTCATTTCGCGCAAAGATCCCAAACTGGCACTAATTGTGGATTCAGAGAGTGCATAGTGGAAATTTTAGATCACCACAGCAGCGAAAAGCGTTCGGTAGCAGATTCTGACCACAAAAAATATGCACAGCGTGTTGTCTTTGGCGCAGGCAGTATAAGGAAACTGAGAGTTGAAATTGATGCATTGGGGATTACGCGAATACTGATTCTTTACACGTCTAACCTGCGAGCACTCGCTGAATTAGTAAAGGTAACAATCGGCTCCGAACAAGTGGCGGGTATTTTTGACCAGCCTACAACAAATATATCTACCGAAAATGTCCGCGAAGCATGTTATTTGGCAAAGAAATGTGTAGCGATTGGAGTAGTTACCATAGGGTGCGACGTAGCTATTGATATCGGTAAATCTATTGCCCTAGAGTTAAATTTACCCACTCTAGCAATTCCAACAACGTACGCTGGATCAGAAATGATTCATGCGTTCGACTTAAGTGACGGGAAAACTACAAAAACTATATCAAGTAACGAGATTTTGCCTCGCACAGTTTTGTATGATCCAGAGTTGACCTCTGATTTACCTATAGATTTTAGCATTTCTAGCGCTATTAGCGCCATGGCTCATAGGGCCGAAGGTCTATATTCAAAAAGCCGTGATCCAGTAACTAAGTTGATGGCACAAACTGGTATAAAAGCCATTGCTCGTGCGATACCTGAATTGCGTAGGTACGGTGACGGTTTCAGTGAAATGGGCGATATTCTGGCGGCACGCACCAATGCACTTTATGGTGCCTGGTTATGTGGAAGTGTGCGCAATAAAGTTACGATGCCCCTGCATTACCAACTGTGCCAGACACTTTGTCGAGGCTTCAACTTATCTTATGTTGATGTTAATTCAGTGATTGTCCCTCACGTGCTAGCCTACAACGAAGTCATCGAGCCAGAAGCCATGGATAAGATTGCGAATGCCATCAGCGCGCCACATGCTCCTCAGGGAATGTACGACCTGGCATACAGTAACTGTGCCCCTACAGCCTTACGCGATATTGGCATGCGAGAATCAGATCTAATACGCGCGCGGGAACTAGTCATGATGAGAGAGCATGTGAATCTGCGCTGCCTTGAAATAAATGCTTTTAGTGTGCTGCTACGCAATGCCTTTGAGGGGCGCCCCACTTGTACCGTGTAGAGATCAAACTCTTTCTCGAAGCACGACTCGGTGGTCGCTCACTGTTCAGTCAATGAGTCTGGTTTCGTGTCGTTTGGGTTGGGGTTGTCACTTCAAATCACTGTGCCGAAAAGGTGTTTGGTCGGAAGGTTTCATCTCCTGTAAATGTAGTTGTCACATCTGCCAAGCTACTCTGTTCTCCATTTTCTCGATCTGCCGCTTCCGATCCGCGTTCAATTAATTGGGCCTTGATAGATTTCGCTCAAGCCGCATGCTGAATCGGATGCTTTGACGCCGCAGATCATTGTTGTGCCTCCGAATAAAGTGCTAGCCAAAGTCTGTGTGTTGACCAAACTGGAAAAATCACCCTGCAGCTATTGGAGGCAGATTGCGGACTAAGAATTTTGCTGCTGACCTGAGGCCGACCCCGAACGGGGATAAGATGGTCGTACGTTGTTCTACCATTTCACTGGTTTCATGTATGCCCCATTGCTCGAGTACCACATCAGCGTTAGTTTAAATACAGCGTGCTGATTGCGTTGTGTTTCATAGGTAAAGCGTTGTTTTTCGCCACGTCCCGAGTCATAAACCTCCCCAATCAAAGTGTGAGTCGGAGAAAATCTCTGGTCGGATAGAAACAGTATTAACGGTCACTTATCGACGGGAGGATGCATGATGCATTTGACATACCTGATTGAAAGCTCGGTCGAAGTTTTGTTGTGTTGTAAGCCGCCTGGATGCTGACCTGATACTAGATGCATGCCACGGTTCGGTACCACCCGATTTCGAGAATCTAAATGTGTCTATATCAGCGTGCTGCGCCTTTCCGTGGGCGGTGCTGTGATTCCTCCACAGAGATAGGGAGGGTATAGCAGTTCCTTGATCACGAAGTCGCGTCCTACATTAATGCAAAACGAAAATTGCAGAAATGCAAATTTGAGAGATCACATCTAGTGTATAAATACGGTGGAACGCCATCAAAGGATAGCTGAGTTTTAAGCTCTATGACCTCATGCAATCGTTTGGTTGATTTCATTTATATCCAATAAATCTAAAAAAGAGATATAGCATGAATTTTAGTAGAAGAAATTTTTCGAAAATCATAGGCGTAGGTGCACTTGCTAGCTTCGCAGGTCCCCTTTTTTCTACAACTGCGCTGGGTAAGCCCAGCAGGATCAGCAGCAAAAAACAAATTAAGCGCGGATTATATTTGATAAAAAATGCGGCGGTTATTACGGTTGATCCAGATATCGGAACTCTTCCCAACGCCGATATACTGATTAGAAATGGCATAATCGAACGTGTAGGGCAAAACCTTACAGAAAAAGATGCCGATATTATCGACGCAACGAACATGATAGTAATGCCTGGCTTTGTTAATTCGCACTATCATATGTGGAGCGCTATTGGGAGAAGCTTTACGGCTAGGAAAGAAGGGTTTTCTTACTATCCCGCAAAGTTTGCTACTTCAGCACTTTACACGCCAACTGATTTTTATAACAGTGTTATGTTGGCATCGGTAGAGTTAGTGAATGGGGGAACTACAACGGTACATAACTGGTCCCATAATACTAGGTCGCCCGAACATGCGGATGCAGAGTTACAGGCCCTCGAAAATTCTCACATGAGGGCCAGATACTCATACGGCCATGTTGATCGTCTCGGGCCTGATAAAGTAAACCCTTACAACGATATTGATAGGGTTCAAAGTCAATGGTTCGGCAGGAATGACAAATTTGAAGGGATGGTGCACCTGGGGTTAAATCTAAGAGGTACACTTCAAAGCGACAAGGCAACTTTTTATAAGGAGATGGAGTATGCGAAGCGAGTAGGGCTTCCAGTAGCCATCCATGCACCGCAAGAAACTCCTAACACAGCAGATGCGGTTGAATACGAGCGTCGCGGATACCTCGGGCCGGACTTTTTGATTGCACACTACATATCTGCCAGTAACGACGATCTTGCAGCCATGGCCAGGACCAAAACGCCAATCACGATAGCAACTCATTCGGAGCTCAGGCTGAGCAGCACGGGAGATGCGCGAGCCGTGATTATGAAGATGCGGGAAGCAGGACTTTGTATATCTCTTTCATCCGATGCTACTTCAATCGCTCCGCCGGACATGTTTGAAATGATGCGATTTACATGGAATTTAGGTGTCCCTTGGGTAGGAACGGAAAATTCCGGTGCTAGTAAAATCAGTGTGCATGAAGTAATTCAGATGGCTACACTTAATGGAGCGATTGCGCTCGGATTAGGCGACATGGTAGGTTCTATTAGCGAGGGTAAACGCGCTGATATTATCATGCTTAGATCGAATGATTTAAATATAGCACCAGTCAGCAATTTCGAGACTGCAGTAGTTCAAAGCGCAACAGCCAATAATGTGGATACGGTTATTGTTGACGGTAAAATTGTGAAGCGTGGTGGGCGGCTCATAGGTTACGACGAGACTAGAATAATCAATGACGCTCAGAACTCGGCCCGGCGAATTCGCGCTGCAGCGGGGGAATTACTGGAATCATAAGCTAAATGTTAATATCTCGTATGTCGTTTAAGGCTGAAAATATGACCATAAAATACTACACAGATATGTCGAACATGCTCTACTATCTAGGTTTATTCACATTCTGAATGTGGGGCATGATGAGTAGTCTTTCACACAGGTTAGGTTGGAACGATCTAAAGCTCGTCATGGCCGTCGCTGAAACAGGAAGTTTAGCGAGGGCTTCGACGAGACTTGCAGTCAATTCTTCGACAGTATTCAGGCGACTACGACAGCTTGAAATTCAGCTGGCAACGCCTCTTTTCCAGCGCCACAGAGGAGGTTATGAGCTCACTGCTGCTGGTATCGCGATTGTGGAGCTTGCTCATCGAATAGATGAGGACATCGACGGTGTGGTGCAAAGTTTGTCTAACCAAAACGCTCACCCTGCAGGCGAGCTTCGCTTGACCACAAATGATACATTACTTTTCCATATATTAATGCCGATGCTCGAGATATTCAAACTACGGAAGCCAAAAATTAAAGTAAAAGTAACAATTGATAATAGCGCTTTAAATTTATCAACTTCCGATTCCGATTTAGCTTTGCGAGCGACTGATGCGCCACCGGAGAACTTAGTGGGGCGCTGCTTAGGGCGTACTGAATGGGCTTTGTACGGACGAGCGCTAGACTACATCAACTCCCACCAGCCGCGAGATACTGAATTATTTCAATGTGACTGGGTTACGCTCTGCGATAACCTTTCCTCACTGCGTTCAGCAAAATTTGTTAAAAAAAATGTGTCGGCTGAACGAATAACTTTTTCGGTTAATTCCGTATTGGCGCTTGCAGACAGCATCGAATCCGGATTTGGTATTGGCTATCTACCGTGTTTTGTCGGTAATGCTAGGGCATCTTTAGTAAAGCTTGATGGTCCACCAACAAACTTTGGGCATGATCTTTGGATGCTTTATCACCCTAATATGCGAAGATCTACAATTGTGCGAGAATTTGTGGAATTTGTAACTGCTGAGCTTAGAGTCAACTAGCTTCTCTAGTGCGTAGCGGGTCTATTATGCTTAATAGTTATTCGCGTATGCTAGAGCGAAGTGAAATTAAGCGTGATCGGAAGATTTTTCGGTTGTATTGGATTAAACTAATTTCTCACCCTGAATTTTTTCGCTGAAAAGATAATCAAGAGTATACTTTCGAACTGGTCGGACCTGTAATTCAAGGAATTTGTCTAGTCCGATCTGGGAACCACCGTCGAAAGATAGTGCCAATGCGTGTGTCGCTGAAAGCTGTGAACTACTTAGATGCCATTTTTTTTCAAACAAATCCGGAACGTTAGCCATACATAGCGCGAGCTCATTAATTGATGGCAAGTAAAAATCATTATGGCTCTCCAATACCAAGCCAGCGCATAACCTAGCAGCTGGATGATTTCCTTGAGCGCTATTAATTAAATAACGCGTATTAGCGAGTCCGTCAAAACGACTAGCAGCTTTTGGCTCATCGATGTCGTAACCACCATAAGCAGATATTTTATTAACTAGAGACCACTGTGTTGGTATAATTAAATGATAATCCAGTTTCCCTATCTCTCCACGTATCACGCCAGCATAAACACCGCCTTGACTTTTCCATAGTTCTCCGATGGCAGGGGGGATATTCATATTCATTTTATATTTTCCTCTTTAAATAAGTATATGAATCTGGAATTATTAGTATTTGTTAGCAATTTTATCTGTATATTTTTTATAATCTAAGAGTTGTGGAGGATTGTCCGTATGCCTTATGTGGATGCTCAGTGGTATACTTCGTTAAACTCAATCTTAGTGGTCTTCGGAGTTTAGTAGGACACGTTTGTTGACATTGCAGTGATAGGCAGGAAAGCCAGCCTAAATGGTTGGCGATCACAACTCAACAATTATAGATCAGTAAGTTTTTTGTAATGTTGATGGCATCGTTTGATTTGTCGAGTGGTTTTTGTGTCATTCACTGTTCCAGGCCTGTCGCATTGAGTACAAAATCAAATTCTAAAGTGTAATAGGGGGTGTCAGAGTTTCGACCATCGGGCGTTACTCCCGTGCCATGGTATTGCCACTCGGCAATGAGGGATGAACGGACACCGAAAACAGCATCAGAGTCTAAGTATTTACCGGATTCGCGAAACACATGCGTCACTAAACGCTCATAACCTTTAGCCGAAATCATAAAATGCAAATGGGCAGGCCTCCAAGGATGACGATTCAGAGCTTTTAACATTACTCCAACTGGACCATCATGCGGAATCGGGTAGGCGTTAGGAACTATGGTCCGAAATCGGTAGGCTCCTTGAGCGTCAGCACGCAATACTGCACGGCCTTGATATTCCGTAAATTCAACGTTTTGTACATCATAGAATCCAAGATCGTCTGCCTGCCAAACCTCTAACTCCGCATAAGGGATTGGCTCGTTATCTAGATTCCGAATCACTCCGCTGACCCACCAAGAAGTACCTGGCATTCCGTTGCTGATATCAGCACCGAGTTCATAGCGGGGGGCGCCAGTGACATGGAAAGGGCCAAATACCGTTGCCTCAGTACAGCCTTCTGGCTTTTTATGATTCTGAGCGACGACTAGCGTGGAGAGACCTAGAGTGTCGGAAAGCAAAATAAATTCTTGCCTTGTGGGGGAGCATATCTTGCCTATCGCAGTGAGAAACTCTATACCTTTAAGCCATTCACCCTCAGTAAGATTAACCTCTCTTGCGAAAGAATGCATATGCTGAACTAAGCTAGTCATCACTTGATGAAGGCGGTGATCTTCAGTGCTTGCATTACGCGCAAGCACAGCTTGGGTGATGGTTTGTTCATCTAGGTTTCGCATGAGGCCACTCCTACTAATATTTTTGTTAAATTGCTGATTCGTCGTTTCGGTGGGTAAATAATGTTTTATCGGAAAAGCAGTTTGAAAAAGCTCTAATAAATTATAGTGTCCATCACGCAAATAAAATAGTAAAATCGAAATTGTCAATTTCACATCTGAAGCAGCAAGCCGTCTGTAAGGAGTCAAGATATGGATCGACTAACTGAACTCGAAGTACTCGTTCATACTGCAGAATTGGGTACGTTGAGTAAAGCTGCAGAGTTGCTTGATATATCTACAGCGTCAGCTACGCGTCACCTCGCCGCACTGGAAAAACGTTTAAGTGTGAGGCTAATAGAACGGAATACGCGAAGATTATCGCTTACTCCGGCAGGGCATGAGTTTTACAGTCACTGTAAGAGCCTGCTAGGTCAACTTCGTGATGCTGAGGCGTCTCTCACTACTTCGTTAGTTGAGCCAATGGGTACTTTAACAATTACGTCATCAATTTCTTTCGCGATGCTTCATATTTCACCACTGTTGGTTGAATTTAAAAGGGCTTATCCAAAAATAAATGTTAAAATTCTTGGGGAGAATCATTATTGCGATATCATCGATAGTGGTATTGATTTGGCTATAAGGATAAGGGAGTTTGAGATAGACTCAAACATAACTATTCGACGTTTAGCACATACTCGCCGAATACTTGCCGCCTCCCCTGACTACCTAAGAAGTCGAGGTGCTCCTACGGATGTGGAAGATCTGTACAATCACGATATGCTCTTATATAACCATGCATATCAACCTCGGATTTTGAATTTTTCGAAAGAAGGGGTGAGCAAGTCTATAAAGATAGATCCGACTCTAGAAACTAACGATGGCCAGATTGTACGATCCGCGGCAATTTTTGGTGCGGGCATCCTCGTGCAGCCGAAATATATAGTTCATGACGATTTAATAGCAGGACGTTTAGTTCCGGTGCTGGACGACTGGAGTCTTCCCACGTTGACTATAAATATAGCCTTTCAAGAGCGGCGTTATATGCCTGCAAAAACGAGGTTGTTTATTGAGTTTCTGGCAAATAGATTTCAAAAAGAACGCTACGAGCGTTATTGGATGCGCTGAGTGAAGATCGGCTCTCTCTCGCCGCTAAAATTTGCAATTAGGTGGGTTATATTAAATATGGCAATGGGTATGAGCGTGTGTCCATCGCCATAAAGTCTAAAAAAGCATCATAATGTGGCTCGGGAGTTGTTTATGATATGAATGGCATTCGGATAGTTGGCGTTGGTTGGTATGAAAGGAACCTCCACTCTTCAGCTATATATACCCATACAGTCAGTGTTTTATTTTTTAGAGTTTTCTTTTCACCCCCTACAATTATCTCTCCATTCATTTCTCCGCGAACCAATACTATATTGTTTAGGATGGTAAAAGAATCAATTGGATGTTCGATTTTTTTGTATACATAGAAGCCTGTGTTAATTTTTTGAAGGTATTCTTCTAAAGTGTCTACTCCGCCAGAAGAATGAGCGTAGGAAAGTTTTGGATGTGCAAGTTTGGCGAGCTCCTCAAGATTTTTGTTCATTACTGCATCATAGCGCTTGTTTTCCAAAGCGCGAATAGTTGACTCGATTTGTTCAGTAGTGTTCATGATAATCCGGCTCTTCGCATTTAAGG